>JAIVHR010000273.1 GCA_020200935.1 Sphingomonadales bacterium | reverse complement strand
CTCGACGCAATGTTTGAGCCGCGAAGGATCGACCCGCTCGATCAGCAGCGCATCGAGCGTCGCGGCGAGATCGCGCGCGAGCCGCACCGCCTCGCCGGCATCGATCGGGTCGCCATGCCGCGCGCGCACCTGCTGCACCAAAGCGGCGAGCCGCATCGTCCGCTGCAGCGGATCGATCGCCGGCGGCACCGGCTCGCCGCCGCCGATCGGATCGAGCGCGGCGCCCAGGCTCTCGCCGATCTCGGGATCGCCGATCGGCACGAGGCGCGGCAGCAGCAGCCCGCTCTCGGCGCGGCGGACGAAACCGTCCTGTATCGCCCGCGCCGCGCGGTTGGTCGGCACGAGGACGATGCCGCGCGCGAGTTCGAGCGGATCCTTGTGCTTGGCGAGGAGGCCGGCAGCGAGCGCATCGGCAAAGGCCCTGTGGGGCGGGATGGTGTAGACTTCAGGGTGAGTCATTCAGATCCTCCCCGTTTGCGAAGCAAATGGGGAGGGGGACCGCCGGAGGCGGTGGAGGGGCAATGGCGACCAAGCAGCAGCTTGGCGCGCCGCCTGAGACGGAAGCTCGGCTGCGCCTCGCCGCCCCTCCACCATGCTGCGCATGGTCCCCCTCCCCAAGCCTTCGGCTCGGGGAGGATTTGGTTTCGCCTCAGCCATCCACGAGCAAGGCCTCGGCGCGCTTGATCGCCGGCGGGGTGCCGATATCGAACCACAGGCCCTGATGGGCGAGGCCGAAGGCGCGGCCTTGCTCGATCGCCCGATCCCAGAGGATATTGGTCGAAAAGGGCTTGTCGGGCGCGTCGGCGAACAGCCGCTTCGACACCAACTGGATGCCCGAATAGACGAAAGGCGCGACCTTGCCGATCTCGCGCCGCGCGATCCGGCCGAGCGCGTTCATGTGGAAATCCCCCTTGCCGCTGTGACAATGGGCGCGCGCCTGCGGCACCAGCAGCAACAAAGCATCCATCTTCGCATCGTCCCAGCGCGACGCCATCAGCCGCAGCGTATCGCTCGGCCCGTCGATCCACAGTACATCGCTATTGAGGACGTAAAAGGGATCCGATTCGATCAGCGGCAGCGCCTTGACCACGCCGCCCCCGGTCTCGAGCAGCTCGCCGCGCTCGTCCGAGATCGCGATGTCGATCCCCGACTGGATGCGCCCGAGATGCGCTTCGACGGCATCGGCGAGATAATGGACATTGACCACGACCTTGCCGACGCCGGCATCCTTTAGGCGATCGATGACATGATCGAGCAACGGCCGCCCCGAAACGTTGATCAGCGGCTTGGGCGTCGTCGCGGTCAGCGGCCGCATGCGCTTGCCGAGCCCGGCCGCCATGACCATCGCGGTGGAGATCGCCGGACCCTCGGCCCGCGGGCGGATCGCCAGCGGCGTCTTGTATCGGGTCATTCGTCGCTGCTCCCGCGCCAGGCCTGGGCGCGCTTGGAATTGGGCACATGCGCGGCGAACCAGGCGGCGACCGGCGCCAGCGCCGGATGTCTGAGATCGCGTTCCAGATAGCGCCAGACCCGCGCCTGGTAGGAGAGGTAGCGCGATTTGCCGTCGCGCTTCCACAGCCGGGTGAAAATGCCGAGGATCTTGGCGTTGCGCTGGGCACCGAGGATCGCATAGGCGGCGTCGAAATCGGCGGCGGCGACGTCCGGATTGGTCGTGCGGTAATGGTCGATCATCCGCTTTTCGAGCTCGCCGTCGACATCGCGCCGCGCATCCTGGAGCAGCGAGACGAGATCGTAGGCCGGGTGGCCGGCCAGTGCGTCCTGGAAATCGAGCAATCCGAGCGACGCGATCCCGTGGCGGCCCTCGAGCAGCATCAGATTTTCGGCATGATAATCGCGCAGCACGGTGACCGGTTCGGCCGGTTCGAGCACCGGCCCGAGCGCCTTGGTCCAGGCCGCGTCATAGGCGACGTCGTCGCAGGAAAGATCGAGCGCCGGCGCGTACCATTCGGTGAAGAGCCGCGCCTCGCGCAGATATTCTTCGAGCGAATAGGGCGGCAGCTCGCCGGCCGGCGAACGGTGGAGCACGCCGAGCAGGGTCACCGCATCGCGATAGATCCGCGCCTCGCTCTCGGGCGCCGCGTCGACCACCTCGCGCATTCGCGCATCGCCGAAATCCTCGAGCAGCACAAGCCCCTCCTCGAGATCCTGGGCAAGCACCTTGGGCGCCGAGAAACCGAGCCGCGTCAGATGTTTGGCTACATCGAGAAAGGGCTGGCTGTCCTCATGATCGGGCGGGGCGTGCATCAGCACCGCGGTGCGGCCGGGCGCCACGACACGGTAATAGCGGCGGAAGGAGGCATCGCCAGCCAGCGGCAGGATCTCGCCGTCGGCCCAGCCGTTGGCCTGGAGAAAATCGGGCGCGGTTTCGGGGCTTTTTACACGGCTGGCCATCGGTCCTCCCAAGCCGCCGGAACCGTCGCTGTCAAGCGCCGAGCGGCGGGCCGGTCGCTTTGCCGCGGCGCGACGGTCAATTCGAGCCGCAGGCTGTCCGCCCACAGCGCCGCGCCGAGCCGGGCGGGCCATTCGACGATCAGCGCCGCCTCGCGCCGCGCCTCGTCGAGCCCGAGTTCGCGCGCCTCTTCGGGCTGTTCGAGCC
>JAIVHR010000105.1 GCA_020200935.1 Sphingomonadales bacterium | reverse complement strand
CCCAGCGACCGCCGCGCCTGCGGCGTCAGCTCGTCACTGTCGAGGATGCGGGCGGCCGCCGTGAAGAGCGGGATGCCCTCGGCGCGGGCGAATGTCCTCAGCCTGCTAACAGCCTTGTCCCCAAGCCCGCGCTTGGGAACATTGACGATCCTCTCGAAAGCCAGATCGTCATTGGGCTGGGCGATGACGCGCAGATAGGCGAGCGCGTCGCGGATCTCTTGGCGTTCGTAAAAACGGAAGCCGCCGACGATTCGGTAGGGCAGGCCGATCGATATGAAACGATCCTCGAATTCGCGGGTCTGGAACTGGGCGCGGACGAGGATCGCGATATCGTCGAGGCTGCCGCCGGCGTGTCTGTGCGCCTCGGCCTCCTCGCCGATCCGGCGCGCTTCCTCGGGGCCGTCCCAGACGCCGATGACCTTGACCTGCTCGCCGTCCCCCGCTTCCGTCCACAGGTTTTTCCCCAGCCTGTCCCCATTCTTGTCGATGACCCCACCGGCGGCCGACAGGATATGCTGGGTCGATCGGTAATTCTGTTCGAGCCGGACGATCTTCGCCCCGGGAAAATCCTTCTCGAATTTGAGGATATTGGCGACCTCGGCCCCGCGCCAGGAATAGATCGACTGGTCGTCGTCGCCGACGACGCAGATGTTCTTGCGCGCCTGGGCGAGCAGGCGGAGCCACAGATACTGGGCGCTGTTGGTGTCCTGATATTCGTCGACGAGGATATATTTGAAGCGGTTCTGATAGTCTTCGAGAATGTCGCGGTGGCGCTTCAATATCACCAGCATGTGGAGCAGCAGATCGCCGAAATCGCAGGCGTTCAAGTTCTTCAGCCGCTCCTGATAGGCGCGATAGAGCGCCTGGCCCTTGCCGTTGGCATAGAGCTCGCTCTCCTCGGGGCGGACATCCTCGGGCATCCAGCCGCGATTCTTCCAGCGGTCGATCAGCCCGGCGAGCTGGCGCGCGGGCCAGCGCTTCTCGTCGATCCCTGCGGCCTGGATCAGCTGCTTCAACAGCCGCAGCTGATCGTCGGTATCGAGGATCGTGTAGTTCGATTGCAGCCCGGCGAGCTCGGCATGGCGGCGCAGCATCTTGGCGCCGATCGCGTGGAAGGTGCCGAGCCACGGCATCCCTTCGACATGTTGGCCCAGCGCGCGGGCGACCCGTTCCTTCATCTCGCGCGCCGCCTTGTTGGTGAAGGTCACCGCCAGCACCTCGGACGGCCAGGCCTTTCGCGTGTGGATCAGATGCGCGAGCCGCGCCGTCAGGCAGGCCGTCTTGCCGGTGCCCGCGCCGGCGAGCACCAGCAGCGGGCCTTCGGTCGACAGCACCGCCTCGCGCTGCGGCGGATTGAGCGCGCGCAGATAGGGCGGTTCGGCGGCCAGGGTTGCGGGTTCGGTCACGCGTGAACAGGTAGGGAACGCGCGGCGCAGGGGCAAGCGCGGTGAGGGTGGGGTGCGGGGGTAGTGCTTATCGTCATTGCGAGGAGCGTAGCGACGGGAGCGAAGCTGACCGAAGGTCAACCAATCCAGTCCCGCCCTTTCCGTTTGGCATCTACGCATTCCCGACACGGCGGAACTAGATTGCCGCCCTTCGACTGGCTGGCAAGCCAGCCGCTCAGGCAGGCTATGCCTTCGGCTCCTCGCAATGACGAATCGTGTGGTCTAGATCGGCCGCAACAGCGTGATCTGCGTCTTGCCGATGCCGCGGACAGTCTCCGCCGCAAGCCCCTCGACCGCGATATCCTCGCCGCGCGCCGTTTCGAGGCTGATCCAGCTCGCCGGACCGATCCAGCCCCGCTCCAGCGCCTCCCGCAATGCCTGTTCGCCCAGCCCCTTGGCGTAGGGCGGATCGAGCAGCAGCAGATCGAAGGGAGAGGGCGCCGGGCCCAGCGCGGCGGCGTCCCGCGGCTGCACCTCGCCTTGGGCGCCGAGCCTGGCGATATTGGCCTTGAGCGCGGCGAGCGCGTCGCGATCGCGCTCGACGAAGGTGCAATGCGCCGCGCCGCGCGACAGCGCCTCGAGCCCGAGCGCGCCGCTGCCGGCGAAGAGGTCGGCGACGCGCAGTCCCTCGAAGCTGCCGAGACGGCTGGCGAGCATCGAGAACAGCGTCTCGCGCACCCGGTCGGCGGTCGGCCGCGTGGCGTCGCCCGGCGGCGCCTCGAGCTTCCGCCCGCGCCACTCGCCGGCGATTATGCGCATGGGAAAAAGCCCTTTCTCTTCAGGAGTGTCGGGTCGGTCATGCCCCCGGCATGGCCTGAACAGTGCGGGGCACTGTTCACCCGACACTGGGTTGGGGTGGGGGTTGTCGGAGTCGTGCTCACGCTCGCTGCCGCTCGCTCTGCACCCACCCCTGCCCCTCCCTTGAAAGGGAGAGGTGTTTATTACCCCTCATTTCAGCGTCTTCCGGTATGCCACCAGATCGTGCTGGCGCACCTCCTCGACCGCGCCGCGATCGAGATCGCCGAGTTCGAACGGGCCGTAAGCGACGCGGATCAGCCGGTTGACCTGCAGCCCGAGATGTTCGAGCACCTTGCGCACCTCGCGATTCTTGCCCTCGGTCAGCCTGACCTCGATCCACTGGTTGCGCCCCGTCCGGCGTTCGAGATTGGCGTCGATCGATCCGTAGC
>JAIVHR010000104.1 GCA_020200935.1 Sphingomonadales bacterium | reverse complement strand
GAACTGGACGGGAAGGTGGGCATTGGTCAGCGCGCCGTAGTGGGCGGCGACATCGAGGCCCATGAGCACACCGGCATAGGGCAGGATCAGCAGCGCGGCATAGAGCGGCGCGCGGCTATGCCGAAGCTCGCCGAGCAGCGCCAGCGCCTGCCGATCCAGCCCGGCGCCGCGCCAGCGCGAGCGGGTCGGCAAGTCGGTGGGGCGAACGGGCGCCCCGAAATTGCGCGCCTGGTGGTTCACCCGCCGACGGTACGCCCATACGGCGCCGTGAGAAGGTCAAAAGAAAGTTAACCGCGCTTACCAATCGATCGCGGCGCCGTCATAGGCGCGGAACTCGCCCGTATTGTCGAGCGACAGCCCGTCGATCACCTTGCGCATGCCGGCGACGCTGGTCGCGGTGTCGATCTGCGCGTTGGGGCCGCCCATGTCGGTCTGCACCCAGCCCGGATGGAGCATCGCGACGGCGATCCCGTCGCCCTTGAAATCGAGCGCGATCGATTTCCAGGCTGCGTTCACCGCCGCCTTGGACGAGCGGTAGACCCAGAAACCGCCACCGTCATTGTCGGCGATCGAACCCATCCGGCTGGTGATGACGACCATCTTCTTGCGGTCCGATGCGGCGACGTTGGGCTTGAGCGCCCGGGCGAGCAGCGCCGGCGCGACGCTGTTGACCTCGAGCGTGTGGAGCCAGGTCTCGCGGGTCAGATCGAGCCCGCCGCCGACCCCGGCATTGTTGATGAACAGGTCGATCTTCCGGTCGCCGAGCCGTTCGAGAAAGGCGTCGACGCTGGTCTGATCGGCGACGTCGAGCGTCTCGACCTTGCAATCCAGATCGTTGAGCTCGTCGGCCTTGTCGGGTTCGCGCGCGGTGGCGACGACCTCCCAGCCGTCGGCGGCATATTGGCGGGCCAGTTCGAGCCCGATTCCGCGATTGGCGCCGGTGACGAGCAGGGTAGGCATGACAATTCCTTTCGATGGGTCGCGCTTTGGTGCGCGGGAAGCTATTCGCATGGTCAACCGGTATATACCCTCGCCCGTTCCCTGGGACCCGACCATGACCAGCGAAAGCCATTTCGAGATCCGCGAGGAGGACCTGTCGCACCGGCAGGTGCTCGCATTGCTCGCCTATCATCTCGAGCAGATGGAGCGGATCTCGCCCGAGGGGAATTTCAACGCGCTGCCCGAAGTCCGCCTGCGCGAGCCCGACGTGACCTGCTGGTCGATCTGGGAAGGGCAGACCTTGTGCGGCTTGTTCGCGCTCAAGCAGCTGGCGGCCGATCACGGCGAGGTCAAGTCGCTGCGCACGGCGCCCGGGCAGGAGGGGCGCGGCATCGGCACAGTGATGCTGCGCTACCTGGTCGAGGAGGCGCGCCGCCGCGGCTATGAGCGGCTCAGCCTCGAGACCGGCCGCACCGAACCCTATGCGGCGGCGCGGGCCTTGTATGAGAAGCACGGCTTCGAGCCATGCCCGCCCTTCGCCGATTACAAGGATGACGGCTTCAGCAGGTGCATGACGCGCGAGGTATAGGCCCCCCTCCCCTTCAGGGGAGGGGCGTAGAGGTGGGGCAAGAGCCGGCAGGGGCTCGATGCCCCTGTCGGCTCTTCCAATGCCTATGTCGAGCAGGTGGCCGTTCACGCTCGCTGTCGCTCGCTCTGCACCCACCCCAACCCAGCGGCATGGCCGACCTGCCGCTCTTGAAAGGGAGGGGCTATTGTGGCCGCCGCCTTTCGCTCCCGGCCCCAAGCCTCTATATCGCGCGCATGTCGGTACGCCCCTGGAGAGACATCGAGCGCCGCAAGTCGCGGCAGATTATGGTCGGCGCCGTGCCGGTCGGCGGCGATGCGCCGGTCAGCGTCCAGACGATGACCAACACGCCGACCTCGGACGCGGCGGCGACGATCGATCAGATCCGCCGCTGCGAGGAAGCCGGGGTCGACATAATCCGCGTCTCATGCCCCGACGAGGCCTCGACCGCGGCGTTGCCGATGATCGTTCGGGCGGCGAGCGTGCCGATCGTCGCCGACATCCATTTCCACTATAAGCGCGCGCTCGAGGCGGCCGATGCCGGCGTCGCCTGCCTGCGCATCAATCCCGGCAATATCGGCGCCGAATCGCGGGTCAAGGAAGTGATCGCCGCGGCCAAGGCGAACGGCTGCGCGATCCGCATCGGCGTCAATGCCGGCAGCCTCGAAAAGGACCTGCTCGAGAAATACGGCGAGCCCTGCCCCGAGGCGCTGGTCGAAAGCGCGCTCGATCATATCAGGATCCTGCAGGATCACGATTTCCACGACTTCAAAGTCGCGGTGAAAGCCTCCGACGTGTTCCTCGCCGTCTCGGCCTATATGCAGCTCGCCGAGGCGGTGGATTGCCCGCTCCATCTCGGCATCACCGAGGCCGGTGGGCTGATCGGCGGCACGGTCAAATCGGCGATCGGCATGGGCAACCTGCTCTGGGCCGGGATCGGCGACACGATCCGCGTCTCGCTCTCGGCCGAGCCCGAGGAGGAGGTGCGCGTCGGTTACGAAATCCTCAAATCGCTCGGCATCCGGGCTTCGACGTCATCCGCACCGTCGAGACGCTCGAACAGCGGCTCCAGCATATCCACACCCCGCTCTCGCTGTCGGTGCTGGGTTGCGTCGTCAACGGCCCGGGCGAGGCGCGCGAGACCGATATCGGCATCACCGGCGGCGGCAAGGGCAACCACATGGTCTACCTGTCGGGCGTCACCGACCATCACGTCGCCGACAAGGACATGATCGATCACATCGTTTCGCTGGTCGAAGCCAAGGCGGCCGAGATCGAGGCGAGCATGAGCGACGCGCAGGAGGCGGCGGAATAGTCGACGGCTTCCGCCGGGGAGATGCCGAAGTCGCGACGACAGGAACAATGCCGCGAGCCGCGCCGAACCCCGGACCTTCAGCTATTCTGCATCACTCGAACCCGCATCCGGGTCGCGAGCGACCGGCCCCGTCAGGTTGAGCCGCTGTATTTCGACCATCCGGCCGTCCTCGATGCGCCCTTCGACCAGCTCGATCCCCATCAGCCCGAAGATCCGGTCCATCGTGAAAATCGGGCGCGAATTGCCGTACCAGTCGACGCAGCTCTCCTCGCAACGATAGCGGGCGTCGGTCGGATCCTCCTCGCTGATCCGCAGTTCGCCGGCATGCGACAGTCGGAGATCGGGCGCCAGGGTGAGATAGCTGACGTCGGAGGATTCGCTGCGCCACCAATATCGATCGCTCTCGTTCGTCCGCTCGACGGTCGGTACGCCGATCATCCCGCCGCCGTTCGGCCCGACCAGGCTGTTGAAGGCGTGGCTGCGGCTCTCGCTCTCGAAACGGCCGGCAAGGAAGGCGCGCGCGGCGATGCGGGGCGCGTCGGCGAGTTCGACAAGCGTCATGCGGAGCCCGCTCTCGTCCCGATAGCCGTTGAACATCATACTGTCTCCGACGCGCTCGGTACGCACGATATCGTGATCCAGCTCGATGATCGCCGCATTTTCGGGCCGGTGTACGGGCACGGTCACTACGCGCGAAACCGGAGGCCCGGCGTGTTCCGCATCGTCTGCCTCTTGTCCAGGAGGACGGCTGCTCCAATGCTCCCGCCCGCCATAGGCGAGGTAATCGTCCGCAAAGCGATTCTCGATGATCGGCGTCCCGGTCGACGGCAACGGGGTATAGCGCCCGTCGCGGCGCCTATCGAGCGCGTTGCCGAAGGCGCTGTGGCGTACGCGCACAAAGCCCAGCTGGGCATCGAGACCGCGCGCCTCGAGGCACTCGCCGTCGGTCCAGTCGATCAGCGCGCGCAATTCTCCTTCGCGGCTGTCGATCGAGAACTGGTCGAAGGGCGCGCCGTTGACGCCGGCGACGCCCGGTTCGCCGCCGCCAACCGGAATCCGGTAGACGACCGACGGATAGACCGATTCCCGCTCCGGCCGGGGCATCGCCTCGCACCGCGCCTGCCGCGCTTCGTCGCGCGCACCCATGAAATCCACGTAGCTGCGCCAATCCCTGAAGTTGGTGAAGCCCAGATAGTCGCGATAATCTTCGTAGCCCGGAGCCAGCCAGACGAAGACATCGTCGGGCGATACGAAAAATTCGCTTGCTGCCGGCCCGACGAAGGCCGTCGTCCGGCATCGCAACTCGCCGCCGCCTTCGATGCTTCCCAGCGGGCAGATCGAAACGCTGTGAATCCACGGATCCGATGTCCGCTGCATCGGGCGGTAGATCGAGCGGGCGTCGAACAACTGCCGCCCCTCTGCCCGCGCTTGCGCGAACTCGTCGTCGGGCATCCAGCGGCGCACCAGCGGCCAGCTGCCCCGACGATCGAACTGGTCGAGCACATAGGGCGTGTAGACGACCAGCCGGTCGCCGACGATCCGCGTGGCGTAATTGTCGACGCTGTAATAATCGTCCGAGGAGATGAGGAACACGCCGTCGCGCGAGAGCGTCCCGGTCTCGCGGTCTAGCCGGAAGATCGAAATCTCGCTCGCCTCGGTGCGATAGTCGTAGGCCGTAACGAGGATCCGATCGCCCTCGACCAGCATCTCGTCATACCAGTCGGCGGCCGTCTCGCGCGAACGATAGACGTCGATCCGGTCGGTGAGGCGCAATGCGCCTTGCTCGCCGCCCGTGTCGATCGCGAATATGCGGGCATCCTGCAGCACCAGCAGGAAACGGCCGATCTGCTTGACGATATCGCCCTCGTCGACACCGGCAGACTGGTTGTTGGTGATCGATACCGGTGGCGCGGAGCCGACCCGGGTCCCCGTCACGACAACGGGCATTCCGCCCGAGTCATCCCAGCATTCGGCGTCTTCGGGCGGGCAGGCGCCCGCGGCCGGCGCGGCCGGTGCAGGATCTTGCTGATAGGACGCCCGGACAATGCGCGGAGCGATCCGGGCGCCTTGGTCGGCTTGCGGCTGCAGCGCGCGCAGCTGTTGTTCGATCAGGCGCTGCTCCCGCATCCGGCGTATTTCCGCGACGCGACCGAGATAGCGCCTGAATTCGCGCTCGCTGCGAAAGGTTTCGATCACAAAGCAATTCAACGGGAAACAGGATAGACACCGAGTCGCGCTCGATGCCCGTCGCCGTCGGTTGCGCGGCCAACCGCTGCGCCGATGCCCGACTTTGACGCGCCGCTTCGGCGGGACGGACGCAATTACCGCCCGCCTGATCGCATCCTTAGACTGTTTCGACCGTTCCGGGTAAGCTCGGGTTTGTTCGGATAGGGATGGAGAACCATGGCCGCTTCTATGAAATATCTGCCGATTGGTGCTTTTGCTGCGCTCGCGCTCGCCGGCTGCGCGACTTCCCAGGACGAGCAGGCGCATTTCCGGCCCGCGCAGGGCTGGTCGCTATGCAGCGCGCCGCTGCCGATCGAGATGGTCGGCTTCGCGCCGGCGGCCGAGGGCATGCAGCTGCCGGTGGGCCTCCTGTCCCGCAACGAGCGCACCAATGTCGCCGGCGCCGTGGCGCTCGCCTTTGCCTTGCGCTGCGACGCCTCGGCAGCGATCGCGCGGCAGGCGCAGGCCTATCGCGGGATCACCGTGGTGCATAATCCGGGCGCCGGGCGGGTCCGCGTCCACCCGGCCACGGGCTCGGCCGAGCTGATCGTCGACGTGCCGACCTATGCCGACTATCGCAGCGACGCCTTCCTCGGCGATCTGCGCACCGGCATCACCTGCGCCCTCGCCCCTGGCGAAATCGCCGATCCCGGCGATTGCCTGCCCGGCTGATGGGGCAGTTGTCCGGGCCGCCCCGGATTCCGGCGCTCGCGCTGATCGCGGCCTGTCTGCTCGCCGCGAACTGCGCTGCGCAGACGGCGGCCACGCCGCAAGCCGACATCGCCAGTGCCGCGCATCCCGAAGCGCGGCTTTACGAGCCCTCGCGCGATGCCGGCCGCGATGTCGCCGAGGCGTTGGCGCGGGCGGCCGAGCGCGGCACCTATGTGTTGATCGTCATGGGCGCCGATTGGTGCCATGACAGCCGCGCGCTGGCCGGCTGGCTGTCGACGCCGCGCTTCGCCCGTATGATCCATGCCCGTTATGAGCTCGTCTATGTCGATGTCGGCCGCCCGCAGGAAGAGATGGGGCGCAACCTTCAGATCGCCTGGCAGCGCGGCGTCGAGGAGGTATCGAGCACGCCGGCCGTGCTGATCCTGTCGCCCGGGAACGAGCTGCTCAACGCCGACACGGCGACCGGCTGGGGCAACGCCGCGAGCCGCGGCGAATCCGAAATCTTCGACTATTTCGCCGAATTCGACCGAGATTCGGGCTGACCATGACCTGTTCGTCGATGCCGCTTGCCGTCTGAGCGATTGGCGTAGCGCGCGGTTGCCGCTCCCGCTATTCGGCCGCCATGGCCTCGACCCCGCCCTCCGCCGCCGCCCCCTCGCTCGTCATCCCGGTCGTCATGGTGATCGCCGGGCTCGCTTCCTATTCGGCGATGGATGCGGTGATGAAGGCGCTGGTGCTGGCATTGGGCGCCTTCGACGCGATCTTCTGGCGGATGCTGATCGGCATCGGCGTCGCCGGCATGCTGTTCGTTGGCACCCGCACACGCTGGCCGGCGCGGCGCGTGCTGCGCATCCATTTGATCCGCGGCGTGGTGACGGCGGCGATGGGCTACGCCTTCTTCTGGGGATTGGGCCGGGTGCCGCTCGCCGAGGCGATCGCGCTCTCCTTCATCGCCCCGCTGATCGCGCTCTATCTCGCCGCCTTGCTCTTGAAGGAGCGCGTCGGCAGGACGGCGATCGTCGCCTCGCTGCTCGGCATCGCGGGCGTGCTCGTCATCCTCGCCGGCAAGATCGACGGCGATTTTCCGCGCGAAGCCCAGCTCGGCGTCGCGGCGATCCTGTTCGCCGCCGTTCTCTACGCCTGGAACCTGATCCTCCAGCGCCAGCAGGCGCTCGTCGCCCGCCCGGTCGAGATCGCCTTCTTCCAATATGGCATCGTCACCTTGATCTATCTGCCGCTGGTCCCCTTCTTCGCCACCGTCCCGGCCGGCGACCACTGGATCGGGCTGGCGAGCGCGGCCCTGCTCGGCATCGTCTCGATGATGGCGATCAGCTGGGGCTATGCCCGGGCCGAGGCGCAGCATCTGGTCAGCCTCGAATATTCGGCCTTCCTCTGGGCGGCATTGTTCGGCTGGCTGTTCTTCGACGAAGCGGTGACCTGGGCGACCTTCGCCGGCACCGTCTTGATCGTCTCGGGCTGCCTGCTGATCGCCCGCAAACGCCCCGCCAAGGCCGAGATCGTCGAGGCGGCGGCGGTGTGAGGAGGCGGCATCGGCTTTGACCGGCAGCGCGAAGCACTGCTATACCGCGCGGATGAAGCACGAGACGCTGTTCGACGGATCCGACGACGCGGCCGAGGCGAAGGCCGACGCGCGCGCCGAGGCCGATGTCGCCGCCGACCGGCTGATCAGCCATGCCGCCGTCAAAAGCTGGCTCAAAAGCTGGGGCCGCGCCGATCGCGCGCCAAGGCCGCGCGCCGGGGAATTGAACTACGCTCGAAACCTCAAATAATTCACTGGTCGCAGGGATCACTGAGCTCAATGCTGTAAACGGCATATGCAGGCTTCCCGTTCTTACCCTCCGTCCGTTTGAATCCGATAGTGACGAGTCGGTTTGAGTTGTAGCGAACGTCTTCCAAAAGATGGCGCGCGATTTGATATGGAAG
>JAIVHR010000272.1 GCA_020200935.1 Sphingomonadales bacterium | reverse complement strand
GGCGAGCACCTCGTCGAGCGGCACGCCCTCGGCATCGCCATAGCCCCGCGCCCCGCCGACCGAAGCGGAGCCCGTCGCCAGCGCCTTCGCGCCGGCCCCGGCGACCGCCGCCGCGCTGCCCGGATCCCAGATGTTGAACAGGACGAGCGGATCGCCGGGGATGTGGAGGGCGTGGAAGGCGGCGGCGCGGGATTGCTGGGCGGTCATGGGCGGGTGTCTCCTTCGCGCCGTTGATAGCCTGAAGGGAGATCCCATTCCTCACGAATCTTGCGGCCAAGCGACTTCGCGTCATTCCAGCGAAGGCTGGAATCCATCCCGGGTCGATCGCGGGCACCCTCCAGCCGGGATGGACCCCAGCCTTCGCTGGGGTGACGGTGGAGGGAATTCGGCTCTAATGCACGAACCGCGCCACCACGTCCCGATACGACCGGCTGACCTTCACCTGCGCGCCGCTATCCAGCACCAGGAAGCATTCGCCGTTGGTATGCGGCTTGACCTGGCGGACGAGATCGAGATTGACGATCGTCGAGCGGTGGACGCGCTGGAAGGTGCGCGGATCGAGCCGCTTTTCGAGGTCCTTCATCGTCTCGCGCAGGATCAGCGTGTTGTCGCCGGTATAGATGCACATATAATCGCCCGCCGCGTCGATGCGCTCGATCGATTCGACGTCGACGCGGAAGATCTGGCCGCGATCCTTGACGTTGATCAGCTTCTCGTAGCGGTCGGCCGACGGCCCGTCGTCGCTGCCGGCGAGTTCCTCGGCGGCTTCGGGCGCGACCTCGGCGAGCACTTCGCGCAGCTTGGCGATCTCCTCGCTGTTCGATTTCTCGGCCAACCGGTCGCGCGCCCGCGCCAGGGTGTCGGCGAGCCGATCTTCCTCGACCGGCTTCATCAGATAATCGACCGCCTGCGCCTCGAAGGCGCGGATCGCATGGTCCGAATAAGCGGTGACGAAGACGAAGAGCGGCGGCTCGACATCCATCAGCCCCTGGACGACCGAAAAGCCGTCGAAACCGGGCATCTGGATATCGAGAAAGACGAGATCGGGCTTGTGCGTCTTGACCGATCGGATCGCCTCGCGGCCGTTGGTGCAGGTGTCGACGATCTCGACATCGTCATGCGCCTGCAAACGAAGTTCGAGCCCCTGGATCGCCAGCGGCTCGTCGTCGACTAGAATGGTACGGATGGTCATGCGGCTTCCTTCGCCTGCTCGAATTGTAGGGGGATTTCTATCTCAACGCAAAAGCCGCCCTCTTCGTTCGATTTAATCTCCAAACTATGTTCCTCGCCGAAGGCCTGCGCGAGCCGGTCGCGGATATTGGCGAGACCCAGCCCGGTGGATTGCCGCGGCGATCCGCCCTCCTCTTCGGGCTTTCGCAATCCGAACCCGCCCTGCAAGCCCGGGCCGGTGTCGGATACGACGATCCGAACGTTGTTTCCGACCTGCTGCGCCGAAATGCGGATTTCGGCGCCCTCCTCCTGCGGCGTGACGGCATATTTGATCGCATTCTCGACCAGCGGCTGGAGCAGCAGCGAGGGCAGCCGCGCGCGGCTGACCCGCGGATCGATGTCGAAGCTCGAACGCAGCCGATCCTCGAAGCGCATCCGCTCGATCTCGAGATAGAGCTTGAGCGTCTCGATCTCCTGGGAGAGCGGGACGCGCGCCGTCGGCTCGTTGGCCAGCGTGTAGCGCAGAAAGGAGGACAATCGCGAGAGCATCGCGTTGGCGCGCTCGGTGTGCTTCAAGAGCACCAAGGTCGAGATCGAATTCAAGGTGTTGAACAGGAAATGCGGATTGAGCTGATAGCGCAGCATCGCCAGATGCGCGTTCGAGCTCTGCGTTTCGAGCCTCAGCAGCTGATCGTTCTGCTTTTCGATCAGGATGTAGAAATTGATCCCGTAATAGAGCCCCGACCAGGCGAGCAGCAGGGTGAAATCGAGGAGGATCGCGCCGAAGAATTGCAGCCCGGTCGGGATCTCGCCGGCGCGGAAGAAGGCGGCGAAGGCCCAGACCTCGATGAAGGAGAAGATCGCCGAGGCGACCAGCACCGCGAACACCGATCCGCCCCAGGTGACGCGCGGATTGCGGTTGATCAGCTGGCGGAAGATCACCGCCATCAGCAAGGTCAGGCAATAGCCGGTGGCGGTCGCGATCGCCGTCGGGATGACGAAGGTCGGCCCCATATTGTTCGAGATGCCCGACAGCGAGCGAAGGATGAAATAGCCCGACCAGCCGACCGACTGGAGAATCCAGAAGGCCCGGTTCTTGTCGTCGAAAAAGGGCTGCGACCGCAGGCGCCGAAGCTGTTCCATCGCCTTTATCTAGTCGATTGGCCGTGCGGCGCAAAGAGAGCGGTGCGGCTTGTCGCCAAGACTATCCTCCGTTCGTCCTGAGCCTGTCGAAGGGCGGGCCGCAGCCAACGCCGCCCGCGGCGCGCCCTTCGACTGCCGCCTTCGGCGGCGCTCAGGACGAACGGGGACGGGAACCGGCGGCGCGCGCGCGAAGGCGAGCTGTCATCCCGCTGCAACGCACACTTCATCAAGCTGTCACACTAATCCGCCATAGCCCGCCTCAACCGGTGATCGGGGGAAGGCCGGAAATCTCTTTCCCAGCAGATACGGAGAACCAGCGTGCGCGCTCTTCTGACAAC
>JAIVHR010000006.1 GCA_020200935.1 Sphingomonadales bacterium | reverse complement strand
GATCTGCGTCCCCTGCGCGTCGAATTCGAAATAGAGGCTCGGCACCTCGCCCCGCCCTATCAGCCGCGTCTCGGCGAAGCGGCGGAAGGCGGCGGCGCGTTCGCCGGGATCGGTTGAATCGGTCAATGCATCGGCGATGATTCGCGACAGGATGACGCTGGTGACGCTCGAATATTCGTAATGCGTGCCGGGCTCGGCCTCGAGTTCGCGATCGACCGCAAAGGCGGCCATATCGTCGCTGCCGCTGGTGAACAGCATCTCGTTGGTCCGCGAATCCCACACCGGATCGTTGACCTCGACATGGTCGAGCCCAGACGACATGTGGAGCAGATGGCGCAGGGTTATCGCGCGGCGCGGGTCGCCCTCGCCATGCCATTCGGGAATCGGCGCCGGCGCGTCGAGATCGAGCCGGCCGTCGGCGACGAGAAAACCGACCAGCACCGCTGTCACGCTCTTCGCCATCGACCAGGAGACATAGCGCATGTCGGCGGTAAAGCCCGGCGCATAGCGCTCGGCGACGATCTCGCCATCTTGCAGCACGATCAGCGCCCGGGTCTCGCCGATCCCCTCATCCTCGAAAAGCGCGTCGATCGCTGATTCGAGATCCGCGCGGACGACCGCCGGAGCGGCGGTTTCGGCATCCTCTACGGGCACCTCCTCGATGGCGAGCGGCGCGACCGCCGCGGCGATCAGCGGCAGGGCGATCAGTGCCGGCCAAGCTTGCTTCCTCATGCCCGCACGCTAGGACGGCAAGCGATGAAAGTGAAGCACCCCTGGCTGGCGATAGTGCTGGTGCTGCTGCTCGCGCTGATCGCGGCGGCGGTGATCTATGCCGACCGGATGCGGCCGACCTTGCAGCTCGGCGTCGGCTATGCCGCCCACGTCACCTGCTCCTGCCGCTATATCGGCGGGAATTCCGCGAGGGGCTGGGCTGTGTGCTCGAGCCCTGGCCCGCAGGCTAGGCGGGCTGAGAAATCCGCCCGATCCGCCGCCAGGCGAGCGCGAAGAGCACGACCCAGACGAGATCGAACAGCGACATGGCGAAGACCGGCAATGCGATGCGGCCCTGCAGATAGAGGATCGCGCAGGCGCCGACGAAGGAGAGCTTTCCCGCCATGCCGACCAGTATCACCGGCCGGAAGCGCACCGGATCGAGCGCGATCAGCACATAGAGGAACTGCGAGGCGAGGGTCACGCCGACGAAGCCGTAGTAATTTTCCGGCCGCGCGATCGGCGGCGGGAAATTCGCGCTCATAAAGCCTTCGAGGAAATAGAGCGGCGCGATGACGGCGATCCCGAAGATCGCGGCAGCCCAGAAGATCCAGCGGACGATCGCCATGGTTCGCTGCTTACAGGCGAAAGCCGTTGCGGGCGAGCTTTTGCAGGCGCCGCTGGCGATGGGCGAAGAGCAGCTTGACCGTCACCCCGGCAATCGGCGTGAACGCACCCGCCTCGACATCGACGGTATCCGAATAGGCGCAGTGTCCGTCATCGATCCGCTCGACCTCGAGCCGGTGATCCCAGCTGCGCGCCAGCTGGCCACCGCCGCGATCGCGCCCGCGATAGAGCCGGCCCGGTTCGATCTCGGCGAAACCGACATCGATATCCTGCCAGCCGAGGGGGAGGACGCCGAAAGCATGCAGCTTCGCGCGATAGCGGCGCTTCTGCCAGCGTTCGGGGAAACCTTCCGGATCGGCCGAGCGAATGACCATCAGCGGCCGGGCGATATGCTGCATCACCGCCGGGCTGAGCAACGCCTCGCAGACCGATTCATAGGAAGCTTCGAGGATGGTGCGCCGATGAACCCGGCGCGGTTTCACGCCGCCAGCGCCTCTTCGGCGGGCACCGTCTCGGCGATCCAGCCGCCGCCCATCACCCGCTCGCCGGCATAGAGCACGGCGGCCTGGCCGGGCGCGACGCCATATTCGGGCTGCTCGAAGCGCACCGTCTCGCCGTCGAAGCGCACCGCAACGGGCTTGGCGAGCGAGCGGACCTTGGCCGTCATTTCGCCATCGAAGCTCTCGCCCAGCCAGTTGAGATCCTCGATCCGCGCCTCGGCGATCGCCAGCGCCTGCGGCCCTTATGCTCGCCGAGGACATTGCCGGCGCGGTCGACGATCTCGCCGCCCTCGCCGGCCTCGGGCCGCAATTTTCTGACAATTCGCGCATAATCGCCGTCGGGGACGAAGCAGATATCCTGGCTGTCGGGCTTGGCGGCGACGCCGAGGCCGAGCTCGCCGGCAATCTCGCGCACCCGCCGCTTGGGCATGTCGCCGAGCGGGAAGCGCAGGAAATCGAGCTGCTCGCGCGTCGTCGCGAAGAGGAAATAGCTCTGGTCGCGCGCCGGATCGGCGGCGCAATGGAGTTCGGCGCCCTCGCCGCCGATCACCCGGCGGACATAATGGCCGGTCGCCAGGCAATCGGCGCCGAGATCGCGTGCCATCGCGAGCAGATCGGTGAACTTCACCCCCTGGTTGCAGCGCACGCAGGGGATCGGCGTGCGGCCAGCGACATATTCATCGGCGAAATCCTCGATCACCGACTCGCGGAAGCGCGACTCATAATCGAAGACATAATGGGCGATGCCGAGCTTCTCGGCGACCGCGCGCGCATCGCGAATGTCGCTGCCCGCGCAGCAGCTGCCCGCGCGCCCGACCGCCTCGCCGTGATCATAGAGCTGCAAGGTGATGCCGATCACCTCGGCGCCCGTCTCCGCCGCGAGCGCGGCGACGACCGAGCTGTCGACGCCGCCCGACATGGCGACGACGATCCGCGCCTTGCCGGCGGGCTTGTCGAGCTGAAAGCGGCTTTCCATGGCGCGCATTTAGGGGCTTGCCGCCGCCAGTGCAAAGGCGTCGCCGCCAGCAGGGCTTATCGATCGGCTAACCATGAGGAGGCCCGGGCGGTTCGATTCGTCACCAAAGCGTTGCCCCGGGCTTTACGGCCTTTTCAGCCTTGCGCCCTACAGCGTCACTCATGGACAGTGATTTCGCCCCTTTCCGCCGACCCGCCGACGCCGGCTGGCGCGCCGCGCCCGACTTTGGGGCGCTGGTCGCCTTTCTCGGCGCGGCGCAGGCTTCGCAGCCGACCGCGCGCCGCGCCGTGCGGCTCGAGGCGGCCGGCGGCGAAACCGGCGATGTCGCGGCGGCGCTGATCGCGCTGTTTGCGCCGAACGTCCACATGGCGCCCGCCAGCGCCGTGCTCCGCGGGCGCTTCAATCCCGCTGTGCCATTATCGAACGCGCCGCTAACGCGAGCCGTTGACGCTGGACACGCTGCCGCCGGCCAACACGCGCCGCTGGGTCGTACGCCGCAAGGCCGAGGTGGTCGCCGCGGTCAATGGCGGGCTGCTGAGCGTCGACGAGGCCTGCGAACGCTACGACCTGACGGTCGAGGAATTCGCCAGCTGGCAACGGGCGATCGACCGGTCGGGCATGCCCGGCCTGCGCGTCACCCGGATCCAGCATTACAAGTCGCTCTACGAACGCCAGCAAAAATACTAGGTTTGGCCGGAACGCCCTTCGGGGCGCACCCCGGCCATATACTGACCCCGGCCGCTCACCTCCTCCAGCGGCCGGGGTATTTGCATCCACACTCCAAAAGCCGCACACCTCCACCCTCAAAGAGAACGATTCGCGCGCGAAACGAGGAACGAAACACCGGGCCGCGCGTAGTTTCGACGATAGGCGGGATAATCCCGCCGGGCTAACGGCCTAACAGAGGAGGAAGGGCTTAATTATGGTAGGGATTATCATCGCAATTGTCGTCGGCGGCATCATCGGCTGGCTGGCCAGTCTGGTCATGGCGCGCGATGCGTCGATGGGCATTTTCTGGAATATCGTGGTCGGCATCGTCGGCTCGTTTCTCGGCCGGTTTATCGGCACCCTGTTCGGCGTCGGATCGACGCTGACCGAGTTCGATCCGATCGGGCTGCTGATGTCCTTCATCGGCGCCGTCGTGCTGCTGGCGATCGTCAATCTCGTCCAGCGCGGACGCGTTCGCTAGCGCGAGCGCAGCAACGAAAAGAAGGGCCGCCGGGCAGTTCGCCCCGCGGCCCTTTTTTGCATGCAGTGCACGACCTATTCGAGTGCGAAGGTCACCGAGAGGCTGACGCTGACCTGCTGTTCGCCCGGCGCGATCTGCAGGCTTTCCTCGGAGACGTCGCTGGCCGCCATCCGCGCCATCGGCATCGGCGGCCGCGAAGCACCGCCCTCGCTGATCGCGACGATCCGCGCGACGCGCATCCCGAGCCCGCCGGCATAGAGCTCGGCCCGCGCCCGCGCCTTGGTCAGCGCGTCGAGTCGCGCCTCGTCCATCGCCTCGTCGGGATTGTCGATTTCCAGGCTCGGCCCGTTGATCTGATTGACGCCCTGGCCGACCAGCGCGTCGATGATCGGGCCTGCGCGCTCGATCTCGCGGAAGCGGATCGAGAGCTGGTTCGAGGCATTATAGCCGACCAGCCGCGGCTCGCTGCGCTCCTGATAATCGTAGCGCGGATTGAGATTGATCGACGAAGTCTGGATGTCGCGTTCGGCGATTCCGGCCGCCTCGAGCGCATCGAGCACGCTGCGCATGCGGCGATTATTCTCCGAAAGCGCGGCCTGCGCGGTCGCCGCCTCGGTGACGACGCCGGCATTGATGACGACGAGATCGGGCACCCGCGTCACTTGGCCGGTGGCCACGATATCGAGCCGGGTGCCCTCGAAGGCGGAGACGACGGCCATCTCCTGGGCGGCAAGCGGCCCGGTCGCGCCGCCCGCGGCGATCGCGAACAGCGGCAGAAAAATCGAATAACGCATGGTCATCTCCCAATCCGGCGACAAAGCTTCCGCCCGAGACAACGGCTCAAGCAGGATCGTGGTTGCAATGGGATGAACGGCCTATCGGTTTCGACACGCAACCTTGCTTTTGCAGTGCAAAAAAAGCACATACACGCCGGATTTTCTCTCCGGCTTGAGCCTTGTGTCTTATTGCGATAACACAGTAGGAAGCAAGGGCAGGATTCGGAGTGTCAGATAAGGTGGCGGACATGAATGTCGAACCGGATTTCGCGCGTGAAAACGCCGAATCGCTAGAAGCCGCGGAGACGGCGAACCGCAGGAGTCGCCGTCTCCGTGCGATCATCATCGGCGTGGTGGCGCTCGTCGCGGCGATTCTCGTCGCCTTCCTGCTGATGCGCGGGGGTGCGGGCGAGAATGCCGGCGTCGCCGGGGCGCCCGAACAGTCGCTGCCGACGGTGACCGTGATGGTTCCGGGATCGCAGAATATCTCGAGCGTCATTTCAGCGACCGGCACCTTGGCCGCGCGTCGCGAGATGCCGGTCGGCGTCGCCGGCGAGGGCGGCCAGGTCATCCGCGTTTACGTCGATGCCGGCGATTGGGTCGGCGCCGGCCAGACGCTCGCCTCGATCGAGAGCTCGGTCCAGAATCGTCAGACCCAGTCGGCGCGCGCCAATGTCGAGGTCGCGCGATCCGATCTCGCGCTGGCCCAGGCCGAGCTCGACCGGGCGCTACAGCTCGTCGAGCGCGGCTTCATCAGCCAGGCCGATATCGACCGCAAGACGGCGACCCGCGACGCCGCGCGCGCCCGGGTCAATGTCGCCCAGGCGCAGCTCGGCGAATTGCAGGCACGCGCCGGACGGCTCGCCATCCGCGCGCCGGCCGCCGGCCTGATCCTCGAGCGCATGGTCGAACCCGGCCAGGTGGTGAGTGCAGGCTCGGGAGCGTTGTTCAGGATGGCGCGGGGCGGCGAGATGGAAATGAACGCGGGGGTCTCGGAGGATGAACTCGTCAAGCTCTCGGTCGGACAGCGCGCGATCGTCCGCCCGGTCGGTGCCGGCCAGAGCTTCGAGGGCCAGATCTGGCAATTGTCGCCGGTGATTGATCAGCAGACCCGCCAGGGCACGGCGAGCATCGCGCTCTCCTACGACCGCGCGCTGCGCCCCGGCGGATTCGCCCAGGCGCGCATCATGAGCGGCTCGGTCGATGCGCCGCTGCTGCCGGAATCGGCGGTGCTCAGCGACGATTCCGGCAGTTTCGTCTACATCATCGACGAGAACAACACCGTCGTTCGCCGCGACGTGGAAATCGGCAATGTGTCGAATGAAGGCATCACCATCCGCAGCGGGCTGCAGGGCAACGAACGGGTCGTCGTGTCGGCCGGCGCCTTCCTCAATCCCGGCGACGAGGTGATTCCGCAGCGCGTCGCGCGCGACGAAGCAAGCTGAGGCGACTTTCATGACCTTCCGCCAAGTTTCCACCTGGGCGATCAAGAACCCGACGCCGCCGATCGTGCTGTTCATCGGCCTGATGCTGGCCGGGCTGATCAGCTTTGCCAGCCTGTCGGTCAATGACAGTCCCGATATCGATTTCCCCGCCGCCCAGGTCTTCATCTCGCAGCCCGGCGCCTCGCCGGTCGAAATCGAGACCCAGGTGACGCAGAAGATCGAGGCGGCGGTCCGCAACATCAGCGGCGTCAACACGATCAGCTCGACGGCCAGCGAAGGTCGTTCCTCGACCTTCATCGAGTTCACTATCGGCACCCCGGTCGACCGCGCGGTCAACGATGTCCGCGACGCGATTTCCCAGATCCGCGGCGACCTGCCCGACGGCATCCTCGAACCGCAGGTCCAGCGGGTCGAGATCAATGGCGGCGGCACGATCGCCTATTTCGCGGTCCAGAATGTCGACATGACGCTCGAAGAGCTGAGCTGGTTCGTCGACAATACCGTCGCCCGCCAGCTGCGCGGCATAGACGGCATGGCGTCGGTCAGCCGAGGCGGCGGCGTCGATCGCGAAATTCGCGTCATCCTCGATCCGGGCCAGCTCCAGTCGCTCGGCATCACCGCGAGCCAGGTCAACCAGCAGCTGCGCGCCGTGAACGTCAACGCGACCGGGGGCCGCGCCGAGGTCGCCGGTGCCGAACAGGCGGTGCGTGTGCTCGGCGATGCCGATACCGCCTACCAGCTCGGCCAGACCGATATAGCCGTCGGCGGCGGGCGGACGATCAAGCTTTCGACGATTGCCGAGGTTCGCGACAGCTGGGGCGAACAGCGGTCGATGGGCAAGCTCAACGGACGCCAGGTCGTGAGCTTCGGCATCGAGCGCGCCAAGGGCGCATCGGACGTCGAGGTTTATGATGCGGCGCTCGCGATGCTCGACGAGCTCGAGGAGCAGTATCCGGGCACCGAATTCACGCGTCTCTTCACGACCGTCGAATATACCAAGGAAAATTACGAGACCGCGATGGCGGCGCTGATCGAGGGCGCGGTGCTCGCCGTGATCGTCGTCTGGTTCTTCCTGCGCGACTGGCGCGCGACGCTGATCGCCTCGATCGCGATCCCGCTATCCGCGATCCCGACCTTCTGGTTCATGAGCATGTTCGGCTTCACGCTCAATTTCATCAGCCTGCTGGCGCTGAGCCTGGTGGCCGGTGTCCTTGTCGACGACGCGATCGTCGAGATCGAGAATATCGTCCGGCACATGCGGATGGGCAAGAGTTCCTATCAGGCCTCGATCGATGCCGCCGAGGAGATCAGCCTCGCCGTGCTCTCGACGACCGCGGCGATCGTCGCGGTGTTCCTGCCGGTGGCACTGATGCCCGGCATTTCGGGCCAGTTCTTCATCCAGTTCGGCATGACGACGGTGGTCGCGGTGATCATGAGCCTTGCCGTGGCCCGATTGGTGACACCGCTCATGTCGGCCTATTTCCTCAAGGCCGAAGGCGTTCGCCAGCATGGCGAGGGGCCGGTGATGGATCGCTACATGGCGCTCCTCAAATGGTCGCTGGTCCACCGCTGGAAGACCGCGATCATCGGCGGCGGCGGCGCGTTCATTCTGACGGTGCTCGCCTTCGCGATGCTGCCGATGACCTTCATGCCCGAGCAGGATAATGACTTCAGCTCGGTGACGATCGAGATGGTGCCGGGCTCGACGCTCGAACAAACCGAGCGCGTCTCCGACCAGGTTGCCTCGATTCTGCGGCAGCAGCCCGATGTGCGCACCGCTTTCCAGCGCATCAATCCGGGCGACGGCAGAATCTACATGACGCTGCGCGATGATCGCGAGCGCAAGAGCTTCGAGTTCGAGCGGGCGACGGCGCCGCTGCTGCGCGAGGTCGCCGATGCGCGCGTCTTCTTCAATTCGCAGCAAGGCGGCTTTTCGGGGCGCGACATCTCGATCGTCGTCGGAGGCGACGATCCCGAGGAGCTGCAGGCCGCCGGTGATACTCTCGTCGAGCAGATGCGCGGGCTCGACATAATCCAGGCTCCTCGCATCGACGGCGGGCTGCAACGTCCCGAAATACTGATCCGGCCGCGGCGGGATCTGGCCGCCGATCTCGGCGTGACGACCTCGGCATTGAGCCAGGCGATCCGCATCGCGACCCAGGGCGAGATCGACCAGAATGCAGCCAAATTCTCACTCTCCGACCGCCAGATCCCGATTCGCGTCGCGCTGTCGGAAGAATCGCGCCGGGATCTGGCGACGATCGAGAATCTCGCCGTGCCGACGCAGAGCGGCGGTTCGGTGCCGCTCGGCGTCGTCGCCGAAATCGGCTTCGGCTCGGGCCCGACAGAAATCCAGCGCTACAACCAGACGCGCCGCATCGTTATCGGCGCCGATCTCACCCCGGGCACCGTGTCGGGCGACGCCTATAACGCGATCTATGCGCTGCCGGCCTGGGACGATTTGCCGCCCAGCGTCGAACGCGTCACCGCCGGCCAGGAGGAATGGCAGGCCGAGATGATCATGAACTTCATGGTCGCGGTCGTCTCTGGCGTGCTGCTGGTCTTCGCGGTGCTCGTGCTGCTCTATCGCCGGGTGATGGCGCCGCTGGTCAATATGGGCTCGCTGATCCTCGCCCCGCTCGGCAGCGCGATCGCGCTCCATATCGTCGGATCGCCGTTGTCCTTGCCGGTCTTCATCGGCCTGCTGATGCTGCTCGGCATCGTCGCCAAGAATTCGATCCTGCTGGTCGATTTCGCGATCGAGGAAATGGACAAGGGCATCGACAAGGTGACCGCGATTCCCGGCAAGCTTCTCGATCGCCGACAGCTTCGAGAAATGGATCCGCGGCAAATTCGGAAAGCTACTCACCTATAAGGGCGAGGAGCCCGACGGGGCGGTCCAGCCGGCCGAATGAGTCTCTTCGCCCGCAGCGCCGCCAGCCTGCAACCTATTCCCGAGGACCGCGCGCGCGCGATGCGCGCGACCGCGACCGGGATGCTGGTGCTGATGGCCGGCATCTTCGTGCTCGCCCATTCGATGGAGGAGACGCACCCGGCCTGGGGCTTCGTCGCCGCCTTTGCCGAAGCGGCGATGGTCGGCGGGCTGGCCGACTGGTTCGCGGTCACCGCGCTGTTCCGCCACCCGCTCGGCATTCCGATTCCCCACACCGCGATCGTGCCGAGGAACAAGGACCGGATCGGCGAACAGCTCGCCATCTTCCTCAAGGACAATTTCCTCACCGCCTCGGTGGTCGCGCGGCGGATGAAGCGCTTCGACGTCGCCGGCGCCATCGGCCGCTTCCTGACCGGCCCGGCCGGCGCCGGCCGCACCCGCGAAGGCGCGAGCCGGCTGGTCGTCATGATGCTCGAATCGCTCGACGACGAACGACTGGGAGACACCGTCAAATCGGCGATCGCCTCGCGGCTGCGCAATGTCGAGTTCGCGCCGATGCTCGGCCAGCTCGTCGAGGCGGCGATTCGCGAGAATCGCCATGTGCCGGTGATCGATTCGATCGTCCGCTGGGCGGCCAACATCCTCGACGCCAACGAGGATGTGGTGCGCGCGATGGTCTATGAGCGGGCCAACAACGTGATGCGCTGGCTGGCGCTCGACGACCGGCTCTCCAACGCGATCATCAACGGTTTGAGGAAGCTGCTGATCCAGATGGAGGCCGATCCCCATCATCCGTTGCGCGGCAAGGCCAACGAAGGTCTCGTCCGGCTCGCCTTCGATCTGCAGAACGACCCCGACGCCCAGGCCAAGGTCGAGCGCTACAAGCTCGAGATGCTCGACAATCCGGCCTTCACCGATTGGCTCGACGGCTTCTGGCAATCGGCGCGCGAAGGGCTGCTCAAGGCCGCGCGCGATCCCGACCGGATGCTCGAAGGCAAGCTCGGCGAGGCGCTCAAGGATCTCGGCGAGACCTTGCAGACCGACCCCCGGCTCAACCGCGCGATCAACAGCTTCGCCCGCCGCGCGACGGTCGGCGTGGTCGCCGATTATGGCGACAGCATCGTCAAGCTGGTCTCCGACACGGTGCGCGGCTGGGACGCCGAAACGGTCACCAGCCGGCTCGAAAACGCGGTTGGACGCGACCTCCAATATATCCGCATCAACGGCACCTTGGTCGGCGGGCTGGTCGGCCTGACGATCCACACGGGGATCGTGGTTTTCTAGAAAAATCCTCCCCGTTTGCGCAGCAAATGGGGAGGGGGACCATGCGAAGCATGGTGGAGGGGGCGAGGCGAAGCCGAGCCTACACCGCAAGCCGAACGCACAACCGCCAGCCGGTCGCAAGGCCCCTCCACCGCCTTCGGCGGTCCCCCTCCCCACGGCTTCGCCGCAGGGAGGAATTTCTCCCTACCCCTCGCTGACTCGCTCTATATCCGCCCCCGCGGCACCGAGCTTCTCCTCGAGCCGTTCATAGCCGCGATCGAGGTGGTAGACGCGCAGCACCTGCGTCTCGCCGTCGGCGGCGAGGCCGGCGAGCACGAGGCTCATCGACGCGCGAAGATCGGTCGCCATGACCTGCGCGCCGACCAGATGATCGACCCCCTTTACCACCGCCGTGCGCCCGCGCACCTCGATATCGGCGCCCATTCGAGCAAGCTCGGGGACGTGCATATAGCGGTTTTCGAAGATCGTCTCGGTCAGCAGGCTGGTGCCCTCGGCGCGCGTCAGCATCGCCATGAATTGCGCCTGCATGTCGGTCGGAAAGCCCGGAAAGGGCGCGGTCGAGAGCGTCACCGGCCTCAGCGGGCCGTCGGATGCGACATGGATCCCGCCGTCGGTTTCCTCGATCGCCAGCCCGACCTCGCGCAGCCCGGCGAGGATCGACGGCATGTCGCTCGCCCGGGCGCCTTCGAGCTGCAATTCGCCACCGGTGATTGCCGCCGCGCAGGCATAGCTGCCGGCCTCGATCCGGTCGGGCATCACGCGGTAGGTCGCGCCGCCGAGCCGATCCTGGCCGCAGATGGTGAGATTATCGGTGCCGATCCCTTCGATTTCGGCGCCCATCGCGACGAGGCAGTTGCACAGATCGGCTATTTCGGGCTCGCGCGCGGCGTTTTCGATCCGCGTCTCGCCCCTGGCGAGCACCGCCGCCATCACCGCATTCTCGGTCGCGCCGACCGACACCTGCGCGAAGGAAATGTCGCCGCCGACAAGCCCGCCATCGGGCGCGCGCGCGGTGACATAGCCCTGCGCCAGCTCGATCTCGGCGCCGAGCGCCTCCATCGCCTTGAGATGCAAGTCGATCGGCCGGTTGCCGATCGCGCAGCCGCCGGGCATCGACACCGTCGCCTCGCCAGCGCGCGCGAGCAGCGGCCCGAGCACGAGGATCGAGGCGCGCATCTTGCGGACGAAATCGTAGGGCGCGGTGGTCGAGGCGATGCGACCGGCGCGAATCGACATGCTGCGTCCGAAGCCGCCATTGCCGGCGCCTTCGAGCGTCGTCGAGGCGCCGTGCTGGTTCAACAGATGCATGAAGCCGTCGACATCGGCGAGCCGCGGCAGATTTTCGAGGGTCAGCGGCCGGTCGGTCAGCAGCGCGCAGGGCATCAAGGTGAGCACCGCATTCTTGGCGCCCGAAATGGCGATCGTGCCGGAGAGCGGCTTGCCGCCGCGGATGAGAATACTGTCCATATGCGAGGTCTCTAGCGGCAACCGAGCGCTTTGCAAAATGCGTGTTTTGCTGCCATGACGATGGCTATCGCAGAGTATCGCGAGCGTTGAAGAGGGCGCAATGAGCAACAGTTGTTTCGCGACGAGACTGTCGCATTTTCTCGCGCTGACGCCGGCCGAGGAAGCGGCGCTCGCGCGGCTCGAGGACAAGGAACGGCAATTCGAGCGCGGCGAGTGCATCCGCCACCAAGGCGATCCGGCCGACGAATTGTTCATCGTCCGCAAGGGATGGCTCTACAGCCATCTCGAACTCGATGACGGCAAGCGGCAGATACTGCGCATCAACTTTCCCGGCGATCTCGTCGGCACCTCGAGCGTCGCCTTCGGCAACGCCTCGCACAGCCTGACCGCGCTCAGCGACGGGGTGCTCTGCCCGTTCGATCGCCGCGCGCTGGCCGAGTTGTTCGAACAGCATAGCCGGCTTGCGACCCTGCTCTTCCTGATCAGCCAGGCCGAACGGGTGGCGATGGACGACCGGCTCGCTTCGCTCGGGCGCACCGACGCCAAGGCGCGCATCGCGGCGCTGCTGCTCGATATCGTCGTCCGCCACCGGATCATGGGCGACGGCGATCTGGCCGAGGTGGAGATCCCGATGACCCAGGAGGATATCGGCGATGCGACCGGGCTGACCTCGGTCCATGTCAATCGGATGATGAAGGAATTGAAACGCGACGGGCTGATTTTGCGCGAGCGCAACCGGGTGACGATCCTCGACGAAGGCCGGCTGGTCGATCTGGCCGGCTATATCAACCGCTATGCCGCCGTCGATACGAGCTGGTTGCCGGCGCCCGAAGCATAGCCGATTCCGCGAAACAGCCATGAAACTGCCCCGAATCTTTTCCGCGCCCGGGTCGGGAGACCCCGTGCGCTTCGAGAAAATGACCTTCTTCCTCGGTCTCGGCCCGGCGAAGACGGGGACGACCTGGCTGCATGATTATCTCGAAAAGCACCCCGAGTTCCTCTCGTCGAAGCCAAAGGAACTGCATTTCTTCAGCGCCTTGCATCACAAGCGAAATTCGGCCCGTTTCGAGCAGCGCGTCCGGGACAATATGGCAAAGCTCGCCGAGGACCCCGAACGCAATTCGAGCCCGGCAAAGCAGGCGGCGCTGGCCGCATTCGCCGAGCGGCTGGAGATGGCCGAACACCCGGCGCGCTACATTGAAGCCTTCCGCCGGCGCGCCAAGCCCGAGCACAAGGCCTTCGGCGAGCTTTCCCCAAGCTACTGCGCGCTCACCGAGGAGGGCTACCGGATGGTCAAGGCACAACATCCGCGCGTACGGCTGATGATCTGCCTGCGCGATCCGATCGATCGGGTCGACGCGGTGCTGCGTCATATGTGGAACAACGGCAATCGCATGCCCTATGACCGCTTCGTCGACGCCACGCTTCCGACACGGCTCGAATATCACAATATGTTCTACGACAAGCTTCTCGACACGATTTTCGGGGTGTTCGATGAAAGCGAAGTCCGGGTTCAGTTTTTCGAAGACATGTTCACCCAGCCGACGCTCGACACGATTGCCGACTTCATCGGCATCGGCCGGCGCCCTGCCGATTTCGACCTGAAACTCGCCCATTCGCCTCCGGCCGAGAGCATGACCCGGGCACACCGCGAAAGGCTCTCCGAGTTGCTCGCGCCAACCTATGCGGCGATTCGCACGCGGTTCGGCGACCGGGTTCCCGACAGCTGGGCTATGTAGAGCCGGCCGTTCAGGCCTTTTCGAGCGTGCATTGCAGCGGGTGCTGATTCTCGCGCGCGAAATCGATCACCTGGGTGACCTTGGTCTCGGCGACCTCGTAGCTGAAGACGCCGCATACGCCGACGCCCTGCTGGTGGACCTGCAGCATCACCCGCGTCGCATCCTCGAGGCCCATCGAGAAGAAACGCTGGAGGCACAGGACGACGAATTCCATCGGCGTGTAATCGTCATTGAGCATCAGCACCTTGTAGGGCGAGGGCTGTTTGGTCCGCGTGCGCGTGCGGGTCGCGACACCGACACCGGTGCCCTCGTCGCCCTCGCCATCCTTGTCATTGTCGGAGGCGGCCCGCGGATCGAATTGCAGCATGATTGCCAGAATATCGTAACGCCCGTGCCGGGTGCAAGGGGCTGGCGGCGCGCCGCCCGCGTTCCGTCGCGGCAACTGCTCGACATATGGCGGATCAGCATATGGCAGCCGCCCTCCCCCGCGCCCAACAAAAAGGCCGCCCCGCCTGGTCGGCGGGACGGCCTCGATGTTCATCGGATGCCTCGCGTTACGCGGTGGCTTCCTTGATCTTGTCGGCGGCGACCGCATAGCGGCTCGTGATCGGCTCGAACACGTCGCCGGCCAGCTTCAGCCAGGCTTCGCTCATCTTCGAGCTTTCCTGAACCATCGCGTCGAAAGCGGTCTTGGCGAATTCGCTCTGCACCTGGAAGGCTTCGCTGGGCGACTTGGCCGAAGCGATTTCCTTGAAGGTCGAGCTGGCGGCTTCGAAACGACCGCGGCCGAAATCGGCGGCTTCGCGGGCGATCTCGCCGGTGCCTTCGGCGGCAATGCGGGCCGAAGCGACGAAGGCTTCCATGTTGCCCTTGCCGAACTCGCCCCATTCGCGGGCCAGTACGCCGCTCTTTTCCATGGCGGCCTGGGCGCGCTCATTGGCTTCGCCGAACATTTCCTGGGCGCGCTCGGTGGCGGCTTCGGCCTGCTCGGAGATCTTGTCGGCGGTCTTCTTGGTCTTGGTGGCGGTGGTGTTAGCCATAATCGTAACGTTCCTTTCTGTGGCGCGCTTGGCGCCTGTGCTTGAAAAACCGGTTCCGGAGCGGGCTGCCCGATCACGAAACCTCTTATCTCTTATGTTGCATTGCACAATATAGGATTTGTACGAGGATTGCAAGGGTTTTTGTGCAGTGCAGCACAATCCGGAAACGGCTCGTCCTGCCGTGCGCACGGCGCATCGCGCCTGCCGCTTCGACAATCACTGCGACTGGGGACGATTTCGAGCTTTCAGGCGGTTTTCACATAGCTTCCCGGTGCATCTTCGAGGGCTTCGAGAGCGCCCTTGCCGGGCTTGCGCGCGCCGGTCGCCGGGACCTTCTTGCCGCTATGGCCGGCCAGCCATTCGCACCAGTCGGGCCACCAGCTGCCCGGCGTCTCCTTCGCGCCTGCAACAAACTCCTCGAAGCTCTCGGCGGGTTTCGCGTTGGTCCAATATTGGTATTTCCCCGCGTCGGGCGGATTGACGACGCCGGCGATATGGCCCGATCCGGCGAGCACGAAGCGCAGCGGGCCGGAAAAATGATCGGTGATCTTCCAGACGCTCGGTGCCGGCGCGATATGATCCTCGCGCCCGGCCTGGATATAGACCGGCGTCTCGACCTTCGAGAGGTCGATCGCCACCCCGTCGATCGTCACATCGCCTGTCGCGAGCTTGTTGTCGCCATAGAGATCGCGCAGGTAGGTGCGGTGCCAGGCGGCCGGCAGGTTGGTCGTGTCACCGTTCCAGTAGAGCAGGTCGAAGGCCGGATAATCCTCGCCGAGCAGGTAATTGTTGACGACATAGTTCCATATGAGGTCGCGGCCGCGCAGCAGGTTGAAGGTCGCGGCCATATAGCGTCCGTCGAGATAGCCCTTGTCCTCGCCCAGCTGCTCGGCGAGCTTGAGCTGGACACCGTCGGTGAAGAGCTGGAGGTCGCCGGGTTCGGTGAAATCGACCTGGGCGGTGAAGAAGGTCGCGCTCGCCACCTTGTCGGCCTCGCCCCGCGCGGTGAGCAGCGCCAGCGTCATCGCCAGCGTCGTCCCGGCGACGCAATAGCCGATGGCGCTCGCCGAGGGCACGTCGAGCAGCTCGCATATCGTATCGATCGCGTCGATCTGGGCGAGGCAGTAATCGTCCTGCGTCACATCGGCGATGCTCTCGTCGGCCGATTTCCAGCTGACCATGAACACCGTGAAACCCTGCGCCACCGCCCAGCGCACGAAGCTCTTCTTCTCGTTCAAATCGAGGATGTAGAAGCGGTTGATCCAGGGCGGAAAGATGACCAGCGGTGTCTCGAACACCTGTTTGGTGGTCGGGGCATACTGGATCAGCTGATAGAGCGGCGTCTGCCTGATCACCTTGCCCGGCGTCGCGGCGATGTTAAGGCCGAGCTCGAAATTCGAGGCGTCGACATGCGTCAGCTGCCCCTTGGCGAGATCGGCGAGCATGTTTTCGAGCCCCTTGAGCAGGCTCTCGCCCTTCGTCTCGATCGCCCGCTCGAGTGCCTCGGGATTGGTCAGCGCGAAGTTTGAGGGCGCCATCGCATCGACCATGTTGCGGGTAGCAAAGCGGATCTGCTCCTTTTGCCGCGGTTCGATCCCCTCGATCGTATCGACGGTCGAGAGCATATGCTCGGCGAGCAGCTGATAGGCCTGGCGCAGCATGTCGAAGACCGGGTTGGCCTGCCATTGCGGCGCCGCGAAACGGCGGTCCGCGGGCGCCTCATCCGCCCCCTCCTCGCGCTTCTCGGGGTCGAGAAAGCGGGCCCAGAGATCGATGCTTTTGGTCCAGAAATCGGCCTGGGCCTGCGCGAAGCGCGCCGGATCGAACGCCATCCCCGCGAGGTTGGCGGAAAGCTCGACGAATTGTTCGGGCGGCTCGGCGATCCGCGACCAGCGATCTTCGCCCTCCTCGCCGGCCTTCTTCATCTGCTCGGCCATATGCGCGAGCATCAGCTGCTGCGCGCGGCCGAGCACCCAGGTCCAGTGCTGCATGTCCTGCAAACCCGGCATCGGGATATCGGCCCCGGGGGCATTGGTCTCTCCGGCCATTTCTTTCTCCTGTGGGGTCGTATCTATGAACCCGTCGTCACAAAGAACAGCCGTCACCCTGAACTTGTTTCAGGGTCCATATGCTCGATCGTCCGATTCCCCCGTACCGTCTGCGCGTATGGATGCTGAAACAAGTTCAGCATGACGGGGAGCGACGGGAAGGTTATCCCTTCTCCCATGTCCGACGAATTCTATCGCATCCGCCGCCTGCCGCCCTATGTCTTCGCCGAGGTCAACGCGATGAAGGCCGAGGCGCGGGCGCGCGGCGAGGACATTATCGATCTCGGCATGGGCAATCCCGATCAGCCGCCGGCGCGGCATATCATCGACAAACTGTGCGAGACCGCGAACAACCCGACCGCCCACCGCTATTCGGCTTCGAAGGGCATCAAGGGGCTGCGCCGCGCCCAGGCCGCCTATTATCAGCGCCGCTTCGGCGTCGAGCTCGATCCCGACAGCGAGATCGTCGTCACGCTCGGATCGAAGGAAGGCCTCGCCAATCTCGCCCAGGCGATCACCGCGCCCGGCGACGTCGTGCTCGCGCCCAATCCGAGCTATCCGATCCACACTTTCGGCTTCATCATCGCCGGCGCCGCGATCCGATCGATCCCGGCCGCGCCGGGACCCGATTTCTTCACCCGGCTCGAATATTCGCTCCGCTACAGCGTTCCCAAGCCCTCGGTGCTGGTGGTCGGCTATCCGTCCAACCCGACGGCTTACGTGGCCGATCTCGATTTCTACGCCCAGGTCGTCGAATTCGCGCGCGAGCACGATCTCAAGCTGATCAGCGATGTCGCCTATGCCGAGATCTATTATGACGATCCCCCGCCCTCGATCCTGCAGGTGCCCGGCGCCAAGGAGGTCGCGGTCGAATTCACCAGCCTCTCCAAGACCTATTCGATGCCCGGCTGGCGGATCGGCTTCGCGGTCGGCAATCGCGAGCTGATCGCCGCGCTGACGCGGGTCAAGAGCTATCTCGATTACGGTGCCTTCACGCCGATCCAGGTCGCCGCGACCGCCGCATTGAACGGCCCGCAGGACCATGTCGGGGAACTGCGCGCCATGTACCGCGCGCGCCGCGACACGCTCGTCGAAAGCTTCGGCCGCGCGGGATGGAACGTCCCCGCCCCGCCCGCCAGCATGTTCGCCTGGGCGCCGATCCCCGAACAATGCGCCGAAATGGGGGCGATGGAATTTTCGAAAGCGCTTCTCCAGCACGCCCAGGTCGCGGTCTCGCCCGGCGTCGGCTTCGGCGACGAGGGCGAGGGTTTCGTCCGCATCGCGCTGGTCGAGAATGAGCAGCGGATCCGGCAGGCGGCGCGGGGGATCAAACGGTATCTGGCAGGCCTGTGAAATTCTCGTCATGCCAGCGAAGGCTGGCATCTATCCCGTCTATCGGTACTGCGCATTGCTTGGTGGGATAGACCCCAGCCTTCGCTGGGGTGACGAGTTCGATACCGGATTGTAAATTCATACCCATGCCCACCCCCTTCACCCACCGTTTCCGCGTCCGCTATGCCGAGGTCGATCCGCAATCGGTCGTCTTCAATTCGCGCTATCTCGAATATGCCGATCTCGTGCTGACCGAGTACTGGCGCGCGCTCGACCTGCATTTTTCGGGCGAGGATGCGATCGAATTCCATGTCGTGCGCGCCGAGATCGATTTCCGGTCGCCGATCCGCGCCGACGAGCTCGTCGACGGACGGATCTGGACCGAGCGGGCGGCTAAGACACGCCCGGCTTACGAGGAACCCGCCATGGCATCCAACGACGATTCCGATCTCCAGACCCGCCGCAAGCGCGCATTGCTGGTGGCCGGCGCGATCGGCATCGCGGCGATCGCCTGGAATGCCGACGACTGGTGGAGCGACGATATCGTGCATGTCGAGACCGGCGACCGCGAAGAGGCGCGCGAAGCGATCGAGGAAGCGCGCGAGGAAATTCGCGAAGCCGTGCGCGACGCTCGCGGCGAAGCGCGCGCGGCGACGGCGGCGACCGACTCCGAAGCGCCCTCCGACGAACTGCCCCGGATCACCGAGGAAGGCGGCGTGCTGCGCGTCGAAACCCCCGACGGCCGCACGGTGACGATCAGCTCCGGGGAGGAGGGGGGAGAGGCGGCGGAGCCAGCAGAGGAATCGAACAACTGAATTAGGGCGCGAGGTTGGCGGGCAAAGCGAGTTCCCCTCCCCTTGATGGGGAGGGGTTAGGGGAGGGGTGACCTCTCGGCTATGACCGCCGCCAGATGGTCGGCTACCCCGTCCGGATTTCCGAGAATATCAGTGTTCAGACGCGGGTGAGGGAGCGGCGGCGGAGCAGGAGCTCGCCGGGTCACCTCCTTCTCCCCTTGTGGGAGAAGGTCGGGATGAGGGGAGTGGGCGCGAGGGCTCGATGCCCGAGCGTCCACTTTGAGGTTGGAGAGAGTCTTTTCGGCCATAGACATGGCCGGCCCCTCACCTAACCTCTCCCACAAGGGGAGAGGGATCTGGTTGGCACCGGCGAGCCCGACCCATTATATAACCCCCATGCGCTACCCCATCGCCTATACGACCGGCATCCTGACCGCGCTGATGATCGTCGCCGCCTTTCATGCCGGCGGCTGGTGGCTGCTCGCGATACCGGCGCTGATCTATCTGTTCCTGCCGTTCGGCGAGCAATTGCTGGGGCTGTCGCGCTGGCCGTCGGAAAGCCGCATCGCGAAGATCACCCCCGGGACGGCGCGCGCTTTCGAGGCGATCCTGATCGCCGCCGCCGTGACCAGCATCGCTTTGCTCGGCTGGGCGCTGTGGGCGGTCTCGGCCGAGCCGGTGCCGGTCTGGAAGTTCGTCGTGCTGACATTGATCGTCGGCGAATACAGCGCCTTTGTCGGCATCCTCGTCGCGCATGAGCTGATGCATCGCCGCTCGCCGGCCAAGCGCCGCCTCGCCTTCCTGCTGATGGCGCTGACCGGCTATGCCCATTTCTGCATCGAGCATGTCCGTGGCCACCATCTTCGCGTCGCGACGCCCGAGGACCCGGCGACCGCGCGCAAGGGCGAATCGCTCTATCGCTTCCTGCCGCGCACGATCATCGGCAGCTTGCGCAGCGCCTGGCGGATCGAGGCCGAGCGGCTCGAACGCGCCGGCCACAGCCGCTGGTCGTGGCGCAACGATATTCTGCGCTGGCACGGCTTCACCTTGGCGCTGATGGCGGGGATTTTCCTGCTGCTCGGGCCGCTCGCGCTGCTCTTCTTCGTGGCGCAGGCGGGTTTCGCCGTCTTCGGGCTCGAGGCGATCAACTATCTCGAACATTACGGGCTGATGCGCGAGAAGCGGGCCGGCGGCGGCTATGAGCGGGTGCGCCCCGAACATAGCTGGAATTCGAGCCATTTTCTCAGCAACATCAACATGTTCAATCTCGGCCGCCATTCCGACCATCACGCCCAGTCGAACCGGCCCTATTACAAGCTCAGGCATTATGACGAGGCGCCGCAGCTGCCCTACGGCTATACCGGCAGCTTCCTCCTCGCCATGGTCCCGCCGCTCTGGTTCAGGGTCATGGACCGCGAGCTGGAACGGCACGAGGCGAGCCTTGGCAACCAAGCGCATGTTCCTGCGAAAGCAGGAACCCAGGGCGGCCAGGGATAGCGCTTGCGGCCCTGGGCTCCTGCTTTCGCAGGAGCACAAGCAGACGATGCCCAGCTTCGCTCACGCTGAGGGCGGGAGGGAGGTAGCGAGAGGCTGCAATTTCAGGCGGATCGCCCTAAACCCCACCCATGCGCTATCCCTTCGCCTATCTGATCTGCCTCCTGCTGGCGGGAATCGCGGTCGGCGGCTTCTATCTTGGCGGGATCGGGCATTATGCGCTGCCGATCGTCTCCTTCCTGATCTTCCCGTTTTTCGATTATTGGCGCGGTCAATCGCACTGGCCGTCGGAAAAGCGCGTCGCCGCGATGCAGCCCCGCACCGAGCGCGGTTACGATCTCACGCTGTTCGCCGGCGGGGCGACGGCGGTGGGGCTGCTGTTCTGGGCGCTTTGGGCGGTGTCGGTGACGCGGCTCGCCTGGTGGGAATTCGCCGGCGCCGCGCTGACCATCGGGCTGACCTCGGGGATGACCGGCATCGTCGTCGCGCACGAGCTCGTCCACCGCAATCGCCGCTGGGCGACGCGCGCCGCCTTCCTGCTGATGGCGCTGGTCTGCTACGCGCAATATTGCATCGAGCATGTCTACGGCCACCACGTCCGCGTCGGCACGGCGGAGGATCCGGTGACCGCGAGGAAGGGCCAGTCGCTCTACGGCTTTGCGCTGCAATCGGCGGCGGGGAGCTGGGCCTTCGCCTGGCCGCACGAGGCCGAGCGGCTGCGGCGGCGGGGCAAGTCCGTCTGCTCGATCGCCAATCGCATCCTCGTCTGGATCGGCTTCAGCCTGGCGGTGGCGGCGGGATCGCTGCTGCTATTGGGTCCGCTCAGCCTGCTGCTGTTCCTGCTGCAATCGGCGATCGCGATCCTCGTCTTCGCCGGGGTCGACTATATCGAGCATTACGGGCTCACCCGCGAGCGGCTGCCGGACGGGCGGCTCGAGCGGATCGGCGACCAACATAGCTGGAATTCCAGTTACTTACTGACCAATATCGGCCTCTACAACGCCGGCCGCCACGCCGACCATCACCTCTCGCCGACCAAGCCCTACCATCGTCTTCTTCATCGCCCCGAAGCCCCGCAACTGCCCTTCGGCTACGCCGCGATGATCGGGCTCGCGCTCGTCCCGCCGCTCTGGTTCCGGATCATGGATCGCGAGCTAGCTAAGCTTCGGCCGCCTCTCGCCGCCGCTTCTCGAGCAGCTCCTCGGTGACGCGGTAGGTCCGCTCATTGTCGACATCGACGGCGAGGCTGCCGTCCTTGAACATATGCGGCACGATTTTGACCCCGAAGCGCTGCGACATCCGCGCCATCGCCCCCTCGACGGTATCGAGCTTCAATTTGAAACGAATCAGGTTCCAGATGCCGAAGGCCTTGCGGATCCGGTCGCGATTCTTGAAGAACTGCCCGCCCTCGCGAAACGCTTCGGCCGCGGCGAAGGCCTTGCGGTCGCGCAGCCAGAACAGATTGCAGTTCGAGATCGCCATATCCTTGAACTCGTAAAAGCCCTTCTGCCCTTCCATATGCGCGGCCTGGATATCCTCCTTGCGCGCCAGCCCGATCACCGCGTCGGCATCGCGGTCGATCCCGGTCCGGTGGAGCGCGCGTACCGCCTCGGGCGTGGTCAGCACATTGTCGCCGGTGGTGATCAGCAGCGGGAAGCGCGCCCGTTCGGCCGCCGCCTCGACGCTCTCGACGATGCCGGCCTCGGCGGGCACCAGTTCGAGGCGTCCGGCAGCCTCGAGCCGCTTCACTTCCTCGACCTCGGCGATCACCGCCGGCTCGTGGATCGAAACGAGGATCGGCGCGTCGGGCCAGGCCTCCTCGAGCGTCGCCAGCACATGGCCGATCAAGGGCTTGCCGCCGATCGGCACCACCGCCTTGTGGCTGACCCCGGCGCGCGCGGCGAGCGGATCGAGCGTGCCGTCGCGCTTGCCGGCCATGACGAGGAGAGTGGGCGGGGTTTCCGGCATGAAGCGGTTCCTGTCTCGTTGCGCGATCCGCTTAGAATTGCCGCGTGGCGAAAGAAAGGCTCGGCTAGTCGGCGGTGCGCATGCCGCCGCCCAGGCTCGGCCCGTCGCCGCCGATGCCGGCGCTGACGCCGACCCCGCCGCACATCGCCTTGAAGAATGCCCATCCCTGGCAGGTCCCGGGATTGGCCTGCAGCCGCGCGCGCTCGCTCCAGACCCCCTCATCATCGGGATCGCCGGGCTCGACCGTCTCGAGGGGCAGCCGATAGCGGTCATTCTCGTTATAGGGCGCACAGACGACGATTTCGCGGCCCGATCGGGTGCATTCCTCGTCACTCACGGTCAGCCTTTCGCGCGCCTCGGCGATCACCGTTTCGGCGGCGACATCGGCTGCGGCGGGCATCGCCGGCAGCGCTATCGCCGCCATCCACTTGCTCGACATCGGGCGCCTCCTTGCCTATCGACCCGCCATACCAGCCGGAAAGCAAGAAATCATGCCCGAAGCCAGCCAGCTACTCGATCGCATCCTCGTTCTTGAAATGGTCCGCGTCACCGAAGCCGCGGCGATCGCAGCCTCGAAGCTGATCGGCCGCGGCGACGAGAAGGCCGCCGACGCCGCCGCCGTCGAGGCGATGCGCGAAGCCTTCAACGAGCTCGCCATCGACGGCACGGTGGTGATCGGCGAAGGCGAGCGCGACGAGGCGCCGATGCTCTATATCGGCGAGAAGGTCGGCCGCGCGGCAGACGGCGATCCCAAGGTCGATATCGCGCTCGATCCGCTTGAGGGCACGACGATCACCGCCAAGGCCGGCGCCGACGCGCTCGCCGTGCTGGCGATCGCCGAACAGGGCAATCTGCTCAATGCGCCCGATGTCTATATGGAAAAACTCGCGATTGGTCCCGGCTATCCCGAGGGCACGATCGACCTTACCAGATCGCCGACCGAGAATATCGAGGCGATTGCCAAGGCCAAGGGCGTCGCACCCCGCGACATCATCGCCTGCGTGCTCGATCGGCCGCGCCACGCGGCGCTGATCGCTGAATTGCGCGGGCTCGGCTGCGGCATCAAGCTGATCCCCGACGGTGACGTCGCCGGCGTCATCGCGACCACGGATGAGGACACCACGATCGACGTCTATATGGGCCAGGGCGGCGCCCCCGAGGGCGTGCTCGCGGCGGCGGCTTTGCGCTGCGTCGGTGGCCAGTTCAATGGCCGACTGGTGTTCCGCAACGACGATGAAAAAGCGCGCGCGGCGAAATGGGGCGTCGAGGATCTCGACCGGATCTACACGCTCGAAGAGCTCGCCAAGGGCGATGTCATCTTCGCCGCGACCGGCGTCACCGACGGCTCAATGCTCGACGGGGTCAAATATCTCCGCAAGGGCTGCATGACCACCGAAAGCGTCGCGATGCGCGCCAGCTCGGGCACCGTCCGCTGGGTGAGGGGCGAGCATCGCTGCGGGTGAGGGAGCTTTTATGAGACGAACGACAAGGCTGTTGGCAATTGTGCTCCTGCTATCGGCGTCTCCGGCCGGTGCCGGGGAAACGCCCGCCCCAATCACGGCCGAACAGGCTTTCGCCGAGATGCGGGCGGCGTGGAACCGGGGCGATCTCGAAGCCGCGCTCGACGGCTATTGGAATTCTCCCGATCTGGTCTGGGTGAGCCGGTCCGGTGTCTCGCGCGGCTTCGCCCAGTTCGCCGAAGGGATGCGTGCAGATTTTGGCGATGCGCCGGAAACGATGGGCGAATTCACCGCCGAGATACTCGACAGTCGTCAAATCGGCGACTACGGGGCGATCACCGTCGCCCGCTGGTCGATCGATCGCGACGGCGAGCAGATAATGGGCGGGGTCTCGACGATGCTGTGGCGGCGGATCGAAGGAGAGTGGCGGATCGTGCTCGAGCACGCCAGCTGATCGAAAAAGCCGGCCCCGGAGCGGGTCGCTGCTCCGGGGCCGGGTTCGTCTGTGCCGGGGGGGGCTTACGGGCGACAGACGAAATAGAGGTTCATCATATCGTGCGGCAGGCGATGCAGCGCGATGCCGCCGAAGCCGGCTTCCTTGAGCATCGCCTCGGCGAGCTCGGCGCCCCAGGCCGCGCCGAGGCCGACGCCGCCCTGGGCGAGCGACACGGTCATGCAATGCAGGCACGAGATGGTGTAGATGAAGGGCGCCATCGGCTTGTCGAGATTGTTGGCGATTCCCGTCGCGGCATCGATATCCTGCATCAGATAAACGCCATCCTGCTTGAGCAGCCGCCGGATATGGGCGAGCACGGTCGCGGGCTGCGCCTGATCGTGGACGGCATCGAAGGTGAAGATGAGATCGAACAGCTCCTCGCCTTCGAGCAGCGTCGCGTCCTGCTTTTCGAAGCGGACATTGCCGAGCCCGAGCCGGGCGGCTTCCTCGGTCGCCGCGATCACCGTCTCCTCGCATAGATCGTAGCCCGTGAAGCGGCTGGCCGGATAGAGCGCGGCGAGCCGGTTGAGCGCATGGCCCGATCCGCAGCCGATATCGGCGACTTCGATGCCGGCCTCGAGCTTCGCCTCGATCCCCGGCGCCAGCGGCAGGATGTGATCCTCGAGCGCGGCGACGACGGTGCCGTCGCTTTCTTCGGCCATGCATTCGTGGAAGCGGTCATAGGCTTCGTAGGGAACGCCGCCGCCGGTGCGGAAACAGTCGACGATCCGGTCCTCGACATTGCCGAGCACGGGGATGAACTGGAACATACCCGCCATGTTGCCGAGCGCCGCCTCGCGGCCGAGGAAGCAGGCGCCGTCGGGCGGCAGCCGGAAGCTGTCGCGCGCCGCGTCGATCTCGACGATTCCGCCGGTCGCCATCGCGCCGAGCCATTCGCGCACATAGCGCTCGTCGAGCCCGGCCTTGGCGGCGAGCTGCTCGCTGGTGACCGATTCGCCGTCGTTAAGCGCGTCGAACAGACCCGTCCGATGGCCGACCGAGATCATCAGCGAAACCGCGCCGTGATTGGCGATGGTCAACAAACGATCCGAAAATTCCTGCTGCTCGGGGGTGAGGTCTGCCTGGCCCTCGGGCTTTTCCAGGATGGTGGTGTGATTCGTGCACATTGGTAGCTCCTTGCTGGTATCTCGCGATCAGATCGCGAACAGAAATTGATGCATCAGCAGGATCTGAGGCAGCAGTATCATGCTGAATTTGATGGCTTCGTTTTTCATCGTCTTGTTCCTTGCTTTCATTCGATGCCCGCTTGTCGCGGCTTCGCGTTGGAAGCGGCGTTGGAATCAGCGTAGAAAGATCCGCGAGCAGGGTTGAAATTGCGTGGGAAGAGCGATGGCAGGGGCATCCCACCGGCATATCGCGGTGACATTGCTGGGGCCGCTGACGCTGACATGCGACGGCGAACCCCTCGGCCTGCCCGCATCGCGCAAGACGCGCGCGCTGTTCGTCTATCTGCTGCGCGAGCCGCGCCCCCAAAGGCGCGAGCGGCTATGCGAGATATTCTTCGACATCCCCGACGATCCGCGCGCCGCGCTCCGCTGGTCGCTGTCGAAGATCCGCTCGACGCTCGGTGACTGCGCCGATGCGCTGCAGGGAGACCGCGACAGCGCGACGCTCGACGCCGGCCGCTTCACGCTCGATATCGATCGCCTCGCGCATGCGCCCGATCGGGCGATGCTTCCGGTCGCGCTCGAAACTCCGCTGCCGGGGCTCGACGGCGCCGGTTCGGGCTTTTTCGAGAGCTGGCTCGCCGCCGAGCGCGCGGCGATCGACACGCTCCGGGCGGATTGGCTGCGCCGCGCCGCCAGATCGGACGCGTTGACCCCGGCCGAACGCGATCGCTGCCGCGCCGAGGCCGACCGGATCGGCGAGGAGACCGGCGAGCAGGCGGAGGAGGAGACGGAGGCCGCGGCACTGATACCGCCGCCGCCCGGGGCGGTCGAACAGGATGTCCGTTTTTGCCTGGCCTCGGACGGCACGCGGATCGCCTACACCGTTACCGGCGAAGGCCCGCCGCTGGTCAAGGCGGCCAACTGGCTCAACCATCTCGAGCTCGACTGGACGAGCCCGCTCTGGGGCCATCTGCTCGCTGGGCTTTCGCAGGCGCACAGCCTGGTCCGCTATGACGAGCGCGGCAACGGGCTGTCGGACTGGGATGTCGAGGAGCTGAGCTTCGACAGCTTTCTCGACGATCTCGAAACCGTCGTCGAAACGGTGGGGCTCGGCAAATTCCCGCTAATCGGCCTGTCCCAGGGCTGCGCGGTCTCGATCTGCTATGCCGCGCGGCATCCCGAGCGGGTCAGCCGGCTGGTGCTGATCGGCGGCTATTCCTGCGGCTGGCGCCATTTTGCGAGTCCCGAGGAAGCCGCGCAGCGCGAGGCCGTCATCACTCTCGCCCAACATGGCTGGGGCCAGGACAACCCCGTCTATCGTCAGCTCTTCTCGCAGACCTTCTTTCCCCAGGCGACCGCCGAGGAGCTCGACTGGTTCAACGATTTCCAGCGCCGCACCGCCTGTCCCGAAAATGCCGTGCGCTTCCTGCGCACCTTCGCCGATATCGACGTCCGTTCGGAGCTGCCCAAGGTGAAATGCCCGACGCTGGTCGTCCATTCGCGCAACGACCAGCGGGTGCCGATCGAGCAGGCAATCGAATTGGCGGCGACCATCCCCGGCGCCTCGCTCGTCACGCTCGACAGCGACAGCCACGTACCGCTCGGCCGCGAGCCGGCATCCAAGCGGCTGATCGAGGCGGTCGGGAGCTTTCTGGGGTAGGAGGCTCCCACCTCCCGCTCGCGGGAGGGGCTGGGGGTGGGGCACGGCACCGCCGGAAGTCACCCGTTAGAAAATCCCCATCTCGAGCCCCGCCGCCAAGGTCGCGCCGATTTCGCGGCAGCGGTCGAGATCCTCCTCGGGAATGGTCTTGTCGGCGAGGATCTCCTCCTTGGTCTGCGCATGGGTGCAAACGATCGGCGTGTCGGCGATCCTTTTGAGCCGCCAGCCCGTGCAGATCCGCTCGAGCTGGACGCGGGCGTTGGTGCCGTCGGACCCGGCGCAGATCAGCGCTGCATAGGGCCGCCCCTCGATCTTGCCGAGCAGCGGATAATAGGTCGCATCGAAAAACGCCTTCATCACCCCGGCGATCGCGGCGAGATTTTCGGGCGTCGCGAAAAGATAGCCGTCGGCCGAGAGCAGGTCGTCGGGCGAGGCCTCGGCCGCCTGCCTGACGACGATCTCGATATCGGCAGCCTCGCGCCCGGCCGCCACCGCCGCCTCGACCATCTGCCGCGTGCCGCCGGTCGTCGAATGATAGGCGATGAGGAGCCGAGTCATCTCGTCCTGCTACACGAGGCGGGGACGGCATGACCATATCGTGTCGGCTAGATTCCCTCGGGCAGCGGGCTCAGACTCGGAAAGTCATTGATCGGAAGTCGCAGAAATACATGCCCGCCGTCGCTCGCGGGCGGCAGCGAACCCCCGCGAACATTGACCTGCAGCGCGGGCAGGATCAGCGTCGGCGCCGAAAGCGTCGCGTCGCGTTTCTCGCGCATGGCGACGAAATCGGCCTCGCTGATGCCCTCGCGGGCATGGACGTTGGCCGCTTTTTCGGCCGCGACGGTCGTTTCCCAGGCAAACTGCTCGCGCCCTTCGGGCCGCGTCGCCGATGAGATAGGTGACGTCGGCCGGGGTATGGCCGGGCGTGTGGAGCACCTTTATCTCGTTGTCGCCGAGCGGAAGCGTGTCGCCGTCGGCGACCAGCCGGTCGAAGACAGCGCCGTCGGGCCTGGTATCCTCGATCTCGAAGATCGGCAGGAAGATCTGTTGCACCTCGGTGATATGCTTGCCGATCGCCACCTTCGCGCCGGTCTTGCGGCGCAGATAGTGGGCGGCGGTCAGATGGTCGGCATGGGCGTGGGTCTCGAGGATCCAGTCGACCGTCAGCCCTTCCTTCTCGACGATGCCGAGCAGCGCATCGGCGCTGTCGGTGGCGAGCTGGGCGGCCCTGGGATCGAAATCGAGCACCGGGTCGATGATCGCGGCGCGCCTGGTCGCACGGTCGGCGACGACATAACTGACCGTGTTGGTGGCCCCATCGAAATGGGGATGAATATCGATGGACATCAAAGGGCTCCTTTAATTCGCGTTTTTCTAATTTAGATATTGCTAATGTAATTGCAACCCCTATATCAAAACCATGATCGACAACGACCAGATCGACCGTCTGCAGGAAAGCGCCGGCAAGGCGGCACGGCTTTTGCGGATGCTCGGCAACGAGCACCGATTGCTCGTGCTGTGTCTGCTCGCCGACGGTGAAATGCATGTCGGCGCGCTTCAGCAGGAGGTCAGCCTCTCGCAATCCGCCCTGTCCCAGCATCTCGCCAAGCTGCGCGAGGACGCCGACGAATATGCGCGCAGCCACATCACCGGCGCCGTCTCGCGCCCCCTTTCCATCGCCCGGCGCGAGGGCATCGGGTCCGAGCCCGGCAAGGCGGTGATCTTCACCTGCCGCTCGGGCGCCCGCACGGCGGCCCATTGCGGCGGATGGGAGGTCGGGCCCGACGCCGCGATGATCGATGGCGGGCTGGAATCCTGGCGCAAGGCCGGGCTGCCGGTCGAGATCGACCCGAAGGCGCCGATCGAGCTGATGCGCCAAGTGCAGATCGCCGCCGGCTCGCTGGTGCTGATCGGCGTCATCCTCGGCTGGCTCGTGTCTCCGGCTTTCTTCGCGCTCGCCGCCTTTGTCGGCGCCGGACTGACCTTCGCCGGCGCGACGGGTTTCTGCGGGATGGCACGGCTGCTCGGCGTGATGCCCTGGAACCGCGCGGCGGCCGCCTGACGCACTGATGATCGAAGCGCTTCTCCTCGCGGCACTCGGCGGAGCCTTGGTCGGCTTCCTCCTCGCCACTTTCGGGGGCGGCGGATCGGTGCTCGCCATGCCTTGGCTGGTCTATGTGGTCGGCATCGGCGACACCCATATAGCGATCGGCACCTCGGCCGCGGCCGTCGCGGTGAGCGCCGCCGCCGGCCTTGCCGCCCAGGCGCGGGCCGGCACCGTCAAATGGCCGTGCGCGAGCGTCTTCGCCATTGCCGGGATTACCGGCGCACTGACCGGCGCGCATATCGCCAAGCAAGTCGACGGAACGCTGCTGCTCGGCTTTTTCGCCGTCGCCATGGGGGCGGTCGCGGTGGCGATGGCGCGGCCGCGCAAGAGCGAGGGCGACCCTCTGGTCAGGCTCGACTGGGGCCTCGCGCTGAAGCTCGTGCCGACCGGGCTCGTCGTCGGCTTCGCGGCGGGGTTTTTCGGCATCGGCGGCGGCTTTCTCATCGCCCCCGGGCTAATGGCGTCGACCGGCATGACGCTCGCCAATGCCGCTGCTTCCTCGCTGCTCTCGGTGACGATCTTCGGCGCCTCGACGAGTGCCAGCTATGCC
>JAIVHR010000271.1:1089-6144 GCA_020200935.1 Sphingomonadales bacterium | reverse complement strand
GGTCAGGCGCGCCTGATGCCGACGACCGTTCCCTTGGCGCCTTCGCGGGCCAAGTGAAAATCGAAGTCGGGCCAGCGTTCTTCCCATCTTTTGCGGACTATCCGTTCGCCGGGCCGCGCGCCGTCGTCGAGCAGCACGACGCCGCCCCGGCGCAGATGGGAAAAAACGCCGTCGGCGGCGCCGCGAACGAAGGGGTGGATCGTCCAGCAGGGGCCATCGACGATCAGCAGATCGATATCGTCGGGCAGCGCGCCATGATCGTACCAGAGCCCCGGCCAGGGCTCGGGCGACGCCACCAGCGGGACGCAGCGTAGGTCGGCGGTGAGCCCGTATTCGCCGAGCCATTGCTGGGTCGATTCGATGAAATCCTCATATTGATCGAAGCTGATCAGTCGGCCCTTGCCGTTGAGTTGCAGCGCGCGGGCGATGATCAGGCTCGAAGCGCCGGTGCCGAATTCGACGACCAGCTCGGGCTGTTCGGCGAGAATCCAGTCGACGATCCGGTGGAGGAAATGGGTGTCGGCCTTCCAGCTGCCGAGATTGGGCAGCGCATCGAGCGGCAGCTCCAGCCTTTCGAGCAGCGCGCGTTTGTCGGCCTTGCTTCCGCCGCGCAGCGATCGCAACAGCCACGGCCACTGGATCGCGCCGATGCCGATCAGCGTCGCCCAGTGCCGGAATCCGCGCTCGAGATTCTCCACCTCGTCATGGTTGCGCGGCAGGAATTTGGTGGCTTCGCGGGAGGTCATCGGCGCTGCTCACTGGGCATGTTGTTTACTCCGGTCAACACAGAAAAAGCGTCAACGCATCACTCGTTCCCCATTCGGGCGATATAAGCATGAATCAGCGCGATTCCTTCGCGGTGCAGCAGCTCGCGGCCCAGCTCGGGCATGGCGATGCCGGGGTCGCTCGCCTCCATGCGAAAGAGCAGGATCGAATCCTCCGGATCACCCGGCGCGATATCGAAGGCGCGACCCCCACTGCCCCGGCCGGCGGCGACCGGCCGCTTGAGTATGCCGAGCGCGACCGGATCGGCCTCGTCATAGGTGAGGAACAGCCCCGAATTGCTCGCGCAGTTGACGTCCAGATAGCCGCGGGCGCGCGCCTCGAGCGTGCCGTCTTCGGGGTCGTCCCAGACCGGGACGCGCGGCGCGTCGGCGGGCGCGCGATCGAGGATGCCGGCATCGACCCAGCTCGCCATCCGCGCGCCGTCATTGAGGTTGCGGGCCTTGGGGCCGAGCAGCGCGATCTCGTCATCGAGTTCGTGACAGGTCTTGCACTGATTCTGATTGGGCACGCGGTAGCTGATCTGCTGCCGCTCGCCGCTTTCGTCGATCCAGGAGGCTGGCAGCCGCGCGCCGCCGCGCCGCAGCACGGCGTCGGTTCCCTCCGCGTTCCAGACATAGGGTAGCGCGACCCAGCCTTCGGCGCGGCGCAGCAGCACGCGCGTCTCGATCAGCCGGATTTCGGCATCGGGATCTCGGAAATCGGCCGGATAGCCGAAGCTCTTGATGAAGGCCGAGCCGATCGGAAAGTCGAAGGCTTCGTCGGGATTGTAGGCCGCCGTCAGGCCCGGCGGCACATAGACGAAACGCTGCTTCGCCGCATAATCGGAAAAAAGCTGGGTGTTGATCGTATACGGCGTCACGCGCTCGTTCGGCACTTGGGCATTACTATCGGTAAAAAAATGAAAATCCGACAATCGCTCGGGGAGCGTATCGCCGGTGACGAGATTGAGCGCGACGGGCGCGGGCGCGGGCGCGCTCGCGCTGACCAGCGCGAGCCAGCCGATGAGGACGGCGAGCAGCCGCGTCACCGGAGAGCGGCCTCCATGCTGTCGGGCAGCGTCACTGCCTGCGAGGTCGCCTCGGTCTCGCCGTGGAGTTCGACCAGCGACGGTTGCGCCTCGCCTCGCGGTTGGCTCGCCGAGGTCAGGCCGAGCGATACCACGGGCACGTCGTCGCTGACGACGATCCCGCTGCCGTTGCCGTCCCACAGGATCGGCGGCAGCGAACCGCCCATCGCCTGGGCGAGCATATCGCCGCCCGGAAAGCCCGGCGCCCAGCCGGCACGGCCGTGGATATTGCCGCTGACCCGCACATCGCGCGGCGAGGGGTTGTAATTTTCGTCGTCATAATCCTGCGAATAGGCGACCAGCATGACGTTGCCGGTCGCATTGTCGGCCATGATATTCTGGGTGATCTCGACATTGCGGTTGGCCATCACCATCACTCCCATCCCGGCCGGGACGCTGGCGACGATATTGCCCGCGGGCGCGAAATTCGCCGTGTTGTTGTCGACCACCAGATTGTTGAAGACGCGCGTCGAATGGCCGCCCATCTGCGGCAGGTTCGGTAGGTCGAAGACGAGGATGCCACCGGTATTCTTGGTGACGAAATTATTGTGGACGTCGGCATTGTGGCTGTTTTCGATCTCGATGCCGGCGACGTTATACTGGACGTTCGAATTGCGCACGACGATCTGGTCCGACTGGCCGACGTAAATGCCGGCATCCGATGAGCCGATCACTGTCACCCCATCAACGAGAATATGCGTCGATTCCACGGGATAGATTCCGTAGGCGCCGTTATCGGGGTGCGGGCCGCGGGTCCATTCGACGCGAATATTGTGATAGACGATGCGGTCGGCCTCTTTCGATTTGATGCCGTCGCCCTTGGTGTCCTCGACCGCGAAATCGCGCAGCACGACATCGTTCGAGGTCACCATCAGCCCCTCGCCCGCGCCCATCTGGTTCGAGAAATCGAGGATCGTCGCGTTGGACCCCGCGCCTCGGACGGTGACATTGTCGACATCGAGCGAGAGGCCGTCGGTCAGCTCGAAGCGCCCGGCGCCGATTTGCACCGTATCGCCCGGCTGCGCCTCGATCAGCGCGGTCTGAAGCCGCTCCTGCGCATCGGGCCCGGCCTCGACGGTATGGGTGGCGGCGAGCGCGCTGGTCGATCCGAGCAGCGCAATCGCGGTGGCGGCGAATATCTTCATGGCATCCCTCCTGTGTGGTGGGAATTTAGCTACCTACAGGCGTGTAAGCAACAATCCTCCCTGGGCCGAAGGCCGTCGGGGGAGGGGGACTATTTTCGTAGAAAATGGTGGACGAGTATCGCGACACGTTCGCCTGCAAGCACGAGGCTTCCGTCGGGAGCTCGCTTCGCTCGCGCCCCTCCACCGGCTTCGCCGGTCCCCCTCCCCTGACGCGCTTCGCGCTGGGGAGGATTTTCCAATTAATCCGCGAATGGATCCCGCACGAGGATCGTGTCCTCCCTCTCGGGGCTCGTTGAGACGAGCGCCACGGGACAGCCGACCAGCTCCTCCACCCGGCGGACATATTTGATCGCCTGGGCCGGAAGATCGTTCCAGCTGCGCGCCCCGGCGGTCGATTCGCTCCAACCGTGCCGAATTCGTTGCCGCGCTCGCCGAGGCGCCGGCCCACCTCATCTTCGAGCTCGGTCGGGAAGGGGCCGGCGCCGACACGCGTCGTATAGGCCTTGACGATGCCGAGCACGAAGCCCGCCGCGCCGGGGCCGAGCCCCGAGCCTCCGGCCGCCGTGCCGGCGACCGTGTTCGAGGAGGTGACGAAGGGATAGGTGCCGTGATCGACATCGAGCAGCACGCCCTGCGCGCCCTCAAAAAGGATGCGCTTGCCCTGGTTGCGCGCGGTGTTGAGATCGCGCCAGACGGGTTTGGCGAAGGGCAGCACGAAATCGGCGATCTCGCCGAGGTCGTTGAGCAACCGCTCGCGGTCGATCGGCTGTACGCCGAAGCCCGCGCGCAACGCGTCGTGGTGTGCACAGAGGCGATCGAGCTGGGGGCTGAGTTCGTCGAGATGGGCGAGATCGCAGACCCGAATCGCGCGGCGGCCGACCTTGTCTTCATAGGCCGGGCCGATGCCGCGCCGGGTGGTGCCGATCTTGCCTTCGCCCGAAGCATCCTCGCGCATCGCGTCGAGATCGCGGTGGATCGGCAGGATCAGCGGGCAGGTTTCGGCGACATGGAGGATGTCGGGAGTGACGTCGACGCCTTGCCCCCTGACTTTTTCGACCTCGTCGCGCAGCGCCCAGGGATCGAGCACCACGCCGTTGCCGATGAAGGATGGCGTGCCGCGGACGATGCCCGAGGGAAGCAGCGAGAGCTTGTAGACATTGTTGCCGACGACCAGTGTATGGCCGGCATTGTGGCCGCCCTGGAAGCGGACGACGCAATCGGCGCGCTTCGACAGCCAGTCGACGATCTTGCCCTTGCCCTCATCGCCCCACTGGGCGCCGATCACGGTGACGTTGGCCATGATTTGGTGTCTCTTCTCTGCAGTCGAACGGCGGAGCCGTCCCTAATCGCCGCGACGCGTCAGGTCCATCACCGGCGGGAAGTATCGATGGACGGGTCGGGTGCCTCTTTTCAACCGGCGCCCCGATCGCCATGTGGGGAGGATGCGGAAGTTGCTGACATTGCTGTTGTCTTCGTTGCTGGTCTGGCCAGCTCAGGCGCAACTGAGCCGCTTCGAAAATATCGACCCGCCGCCTCACATGCCCGACGATTACGTGATCGATTTCCGGGAATATGGCGACGAGACCCGCCAGACGCTCACCTATTCCTGCTCGGCTTCCGAGGAGCCCCGACCGTTACTGGTCTATCTCGACGAGGGATATTGGGCCGACGGCCAGGACGCTTCCGAAGACGATTATCTGGCGCCCTACGCGCTGGATCGCGGCTATTGCCATGTCGACGTCAGGACCCGACAGAATGCCAAGGTCGACGAAGCGCTCGAGGATATCGTCGCCGCCTTGTTCTACATGCGGGAGAATGTCGAGGAGATCGGCCACGATCCGACGCGCATCGTGCTCGTTGGACGGGGCAGTGCCGCGACGATAGCCGCCTTGATCGGCACCGATCCTCGATATCTGCGTTCGGGCGGCTTCGATTTCGACATCCTTCGCGGCGTCATCCTGCTCGAACCCGAGGCGCTCGATATCGGCGCGCGGGCGGCGGCGAGCCGGCGTCTACGCGAGAGCTATTTCCCCGAATTTTACGGCGTGGATAGAAGCC
>JAIVHR010000271.1:0-987 GCA_020200935.1 Sphingomonadales bacterium | reverse complement strand
GGATTTCTACCTGCTGGGCCGCGAAGGAAAGGTCACCTTCATCGACGTCGCCAGGGACTTCGCGCGCCGGTTGGATGACGCTGGGGTCCCCCACCAATTCCATCGCTTGCCGAGATTGCGTTCGCTGGGTTCGGAGGAGCGGTTGTCCGACGATCCCGAGGATCCGACCAATGCGCTGGGTGCCTTTCTCGACCGCGCTGCTGTCCGATAGCTGCGTTGGAGCGGGGAAACGCATGCTCAGAAATGCAAGACCTTGACCCGCTTGACGCCGGGCAGGTTGCAGACCTTCCAGACCACCGGCTCGGCGAGCGGCGCGTCGACCGAGAGCAGCACGACGGCTTCGCCGCCGCCTTCGCGTCGGCCGAGATGGAAGTTGCCGATGTTGACGCCGGCATCGCCCAGCGAACTGCCGAGCGTACCGATGAAGCCGGGGATGTCCTCGTTGACAAAATAGAGCATTTCGCCCGACAGATCGGCCTCGATCTTGACGCCGAAAATCTCGACAAGCCTTGGAATCTCCTCGCCGAATAACGTTCCGGCAACCGATTTTTCGCCCTCCTCGGTGACCAGCGAGACGCGCAGCAGCGTGTGGTAGGCGCCCTCGCGCTCATGCCGGATCTCGCGCACGTCGATGCCGCGTTCGCGGGCGATCAGCGGCGCGTTGACGAGGTTCACGCTGTCCGAATGGGCGCGCAGGAAACCGGCCAGCACGGCTGCGGTGATCGGCTTCTGGTTGAGCGTAGCGGCCGCCCCCTCGACCTCGATCGAGATGCCCTCGACGCCCTTGTCGGTGAGCTGACCGAGCAGCGAGCCGATCTTGTCGGCAAGCGCCAGATAGGGCCGGATCTTCGGCGCTTCCTCGGCCGAGAGCGAGGGCATGTTGAGCGCATTCGAGACGCCGCCGTCGATCAGATAATCGCTCATCTGCTCGGCGACCTGGATCGCGACATTGACCTGCGCCTCGGTCGTCGAGGCGCCGAGATGCGG
>JAIVHR010000270.1 GCA_020200935.1 Sphingomonadales bacterium | reverse complement strand
GCCCTGGACCAGATATTGCGCGCCGACCTGGCTCCAGGCGCCGTAATCGGGGTTGGTGACCTGCGGCATCGACACCCGGCGCAAGAGGTTGCGCGCGATCGGGCGGAAAAAGCCGGAGCCGCGCAGATCGGCCTCGACCACCTGGGCGATCTGGCGGCCGATCGCTTCGGTGCCGCCGGCCGGCGTATCGACGGCGCGCGGAGTCGGGAAATCGGGGATCGCGATGGTGTTGGGGTTGGAGATGCCGCCGACGACATCGCCCTCGATCTGGGCGAGCGCGGGAGCCGCAGCGATCAGCGCGGCCAGCGCGAAAAGGCGGAAGAGCGGTTTCAAAAGAACGGGCATGGTCATCCTCAGGTCAACTGGGCCGGAACGAAGTTCAGAACGATATCGCTCCAGCCATTTTCATACATGTCGTCGGGCAGGTTCGGAAACGAGCAGCGCGGATTGAGCACCGCCGCGCGCGCGGCTTCGGCCATCTGCCGGCGATATTCGCGGTTGGCACCGGTCACGCCGCGATAACCCGATACGGTGATCTGTCCGCTCGAAATCGTGCCGTTGCGCGACGGACGAAGCCGCAGGCTGACGACGATATCCTCGGCCGCCGTGCCGCTCAGCGAACCGAGATTGTAGCAGGGGCGCACGGCGCTGACGATGCGGCTGATGAGGTTCGCACGATCCGACGCGCTGACCGTCGCATTCGAGGCGGAGCTGCCGGTGGCGTTTGGCGAGATCCCCTCGGTGATTCCGTCGAGCCGTGTATCGGGGCGGCGGCGCGGGCGCGAATCGGGGCGGCTTTCGCTGCGCTGCGGCCGGGCGGGTTCGGGCCGGCGTTCGGTGCGCGTCGGCGAGGGACGCGGCGGCGGCGGGGTCGGATCGACGCGGGGTTGCGGCGTCAGCTCGTCGCGCGGCGGCAACGGGCTCGGCTCGAAATCCTCGGAACGGGAGGCGGGCGCGGGCAGGTCGGTCGCGGTGGCAATCTCGCCGATCTCGTCGGTCAAGGTCACCGCCACCGTCTCGCGCTTGGGAATGTCGCGCGTGGCGAGGCCGAAGGAGAGCGCCGCGAACAGCACCAGATGTGCGGCAACCGCGACGCCGAGACCGATGCGTTCGGCGCGATCCATCAGCCCTCCTCGTCGGCGGCATCATCCGCCGGCTCGGCTGCCGAAGTCGTGACCAGCGAGATGCGGTTGAGCCCGGCGCGGTTGAGTTCGCCCATCACCAGCATCACCCGGCCATAATCGAGCGCCCGGTCGGCGCGCAGGAAGACCGAGGGTCCCTCGGGCGCGTTGTTGCGCGAGGCGATAGCGGCGAGGGTCGCGGCGAGTTCGATATCGCTGACCGCCGCGTCGTCGACATAGATCTGGCCGTCGGGTTCGATCGAGATCTGGGTCGGTTCCTGCTCCTGATCGAGCGCGCCGGCGCGGCTCTCGGGCAGCTCGATCGGCACGCCGGAGGCGAGCAGCGGCGCGGTCACCATGAAGATGATCAGCAGCACGAGCATGACGTCGACAAAGGGCGTGACGTTGATCTCGGCCATCGGCGCGCGGCGGCCGCGCATCGATTCGGAGGGGAGCTTGACCGCCATCAGCGGGTATCCCTTCCCGTTTTGTGAGACGCGCTCATTCCTCGCGCTCCAATTCGCGGCTCAAGGTCGCGTGGAAGCCGTCGGCGAAGCGCGTCAGCCGCGCTTCGAGCCGGTTCAGACCGTGGGTCAACCGGTTGTAGAAGATCACCGCCGGGATCGCCGCGAACAGGCCGAGCGCGGTCGCGAACAGGGCCTCCGCGATACCCGGAGCGACGACATCAAGGCTCGTCGAGGCCTGGCCGGCGATATCGGTAAAGGCGCGCATGATGCCCCAGACGGTGCCGAACAGCCCCACGAAGGGCGCCACCGAGCCGACCGTGGCGAGGATGTTGAGCCGATCGGAAAGCTTGTCCATCTCGGCCGCGATCGCCGCGCCCATGGTGGTCGAGAGGCGCTGGCGCGTGCCGTCGCGGTCGATCGCGCCGCTGCCGGTCGAGCGCCGCCATTCGGAGAGGCCCGATTTGAACACCCGCGCCGCCGGAACGTCGTCGCCGCCGCGCGTGTCGAAGAATTTGTCGACATCCTCGGCCTGCCAGAAATCGCGCTCGAATCTTTCCGAACGGCGCCGCAGCCGGCCGAGCCGCATCGAATGGCTGATGATGATCGCCCAGGTCCAGACCGAGGCGAGCAGCAGGCCGATAATGACGAGCTTCACCACGATGTCGGCCTGCAGGAACAGCGTCATCGGGTTCATCAGCGATTCGCTCGCGCCGAGTTCGATTCCGGTCATGGCTTGAGGTTTTTCCCTTCTTTCAGCCGCTTGAATGTTTCGACCCAGGCGCGCGGCTGGCGCAGCGGGCGTCCTTGCCGGGACACCAGCGCCGCATGCACCGTCGCGTCGGCCAATATGCTCGCGCCGTGCCTGACTCGTTGATGAATGACGCAACTCGCGGCGCGAATTTCGTCCACTGTGCTTTCGACGACCAGATCGTCGTCGAGCCGGGCCGGCGACCGGTATTTGATCGTCAGATCGACGACCGCATAGGCTCCCTCATCGGCCTCCATCGCCGCCCGCTGGTCGATCCCGGCGAGCCGCAGCATGTCCGAACGCGCGCGCTCCATGAAGCGCAGATAATTGGCGTGA
>JAIVHR010000269.1 GCA_020200935.1 Sphingomonadales bacterium | reverse complement strand
CCGCGCCGAGCACGCGCCCGCGCGTTTCCAGCGCCCGCAGATAATGGGGTTCCGCTTCGGCGTAGCGACCCTGGGCGCCGTACAAAGCGGCGAGATTGTTGACCGAGGTGAGCGTCGCGGGATGCTCTCCGCCCAAGCTCCTCGCGCGGCCCTCGAGCACCTCGCGGAAGAGCGGCTCCGCCTCGGCATATCGGCCCTGGTCGAGATACAGCGCGGCAAGACTGTTGGCCGAATTGAGCGTGTCGAGATGGTCCCGGCCCAGCGCGCGTTCGCGCGCCTCGAGCGCCCGGAGATGGAGCGCTTCGGCTTCGGCGTAGCGGCCTTGGACTTGATACAGGGCCGCCAGATTGTTGACCGTGGAGAGCGTATCGAGATGGCTATGGCCCAGCGCGCGCTCGCTGGCCTCCAGCGCCCGGAGATAAAGCGGTTCCGCCTCGGCGTATCGGCCGCGCGAATAGAATATGAGCGCCAGGTTATTGACCGATTCGAGCGTGTCGGCATGGTCCGGGCCCAGCATGCGCTCGCGTGCCTCGAGCACCCGCCGGAAGAGCGGCTCGGCCTCGGCATAGCGGCCGAGGGCATAATAGAGGAGACCCAGATCATTGATCGAGACGAGCGTCGTGGGATGCTCGCGGCCGAGCGCGCTCTCGTTGGCTTCCAGCAACTGCCGGAAGAGCGGTTCCGCCTCGGCATAGCGGCCGTCGAAATACAGTTCCGCCGCGCGGTTCGCCAGGCTCTGCGGCGCCTGCGCTTCGGCCGGGCGCATCGTCGCGGGGGTGAGCAGCAGGACGGCCGAGGCGACAAGCAGCACGTGCTTCGACCGTCGGCGGACAGCTTCACCGGCCATGACGAGGTCCCTTCCCCAACCGTGCCATGAAACGATTACACAAGTTCGATCGGATGCATAGACCGGAGGGTACGGGCCGCGCCCCGAGAGCCGCCCGCGTCCGGGGCGCCATGTCTGCCATCCGGCTCGGCTCGGCCAGACCGCCCGTCCAGAATGCCCGCCCAAGTGGCGCGGACGATCGCAATCCTGGTCCCGGGTCGATCCGTTCGACGATCGCCCCGAGACGTCGCGACAGCGCTTCGACAAGCTCAGGGCGAACGGGAGAGATACTTCCGGTATCGAATCCTCGCGGACCACTGCCGAGACTGCTTGTGTCCATCAGCCGCGTTGCGCTAGACCCCTCCAGTCGGAAAGGACCATATCCTGCTCAAGCGCCTGTTCATCCTCTCGGCTCCGCTCCTCGTCGCCGCCTGCGTAACGGATCGCGACGCGAATCCCCTGTCCGATAGCGCCGCTGAAGGCCGAGCCTTCGCCGAGGCGAACTGCGGCGCCTGTCACGCGCTGGACGACGGCGCCTCGCCCAATCCGAACGCGCCGAGCCTTCGCCGTGCGGCCAACCGCTTGCCGGAGCCGTTGGTGGCGGGATCGCTCGAAGCGGGAATTCAGATCGGCCACACTGCCGAGATGCCGATTTTCGTGTTCGAGGAAGGTGAGATTGCCGATCTGCTCGCCTATTTCGAGACGCTGAGAAACGACGACTGAACCGCCTCGGCAATAGACGGGAACCGGCTACGACTGCATAATTCTTGCGGAATCTGACTTGACTGCCCGCTCGGACCGGAGCGGGAGGCGACAATGCAATCGGCTTTCGGCGCCCGATCGGCCAGGATGGCCGTCCAGGATGGCCGTCCAGAATGCCCGCCTAAGCGGCCCGGACGATCTCGATCCTGGTCCCGGGTGCCGTGTCGATCCGTTCGACGATCGCCCCGAGATGTCGCGACAGGGCTTCGACTATGCCGGTGCCGAGGCCGGGGGTGGTCGGTTCGCCGCTGGCCGCGATGCCGATCCCGTCGTCGGACACAATCAGCGCAAAGCCCGTGCCTTGCGTCTTGTAATCGACCAGGATCTCGCCGGTCCGATCGCGATCGGGAAAGGCGTGCTTGAGGGCGTTGATCACCAGCTCGGTGACGATCAGGCCGAGGCTCGTCGATTCGTTGGCGTTGGCCGAGCTGTCGTCGGTGGTGGAATTGAGCGTGATGCCGCCCTTCTCGTCGATCATCGAGGCGCCGATGCTGTCGCACAGCCCGGCGAAATACTGGCGCAGCGGGATGCTGTCGGCGCTCGATACCGCGAGCTGCTTCTGCAGCCCGGTCAGCGACATGACCCGTTGATAGGCATTCTGGAGATGCTGGCGCGATTCTTCCGACTGCACCCGCCGCGCGCTTTGCATCAGCACGCTGGCGATGATCTGCAGGCTGTTGGCGACGCGGTGCTGCAGCTCCTGGAGGAGAAATTCCTTCTAGCCAGACTCATGCCCGGTTCGGGATGGGGCGGAGTGTGTTTGGTCATGGCGACCGCCTTGATTCCTGGTTGCCGGCGGGTCCGCAAAGCGCGAATCGGTCCGGTATTTCGAGCCTTCGGACATTGCCGTCGGGCGGATCGACCGAGGCTCGCGGTGAAACCAAGAGATACGCGATTCGGAAGATGCGCCCAAGTAAATAATATAAAAACCTGCTTGGAGGCTAGATGAGTTCCCCGCTTGGTACAGGAAATTACATCGTCATATCTTTTATCAGATACTGATTGGCAAGCCATTATACAATGTTAGAGGTGATTTATATTTGGCACAGAGGGCGGTGAGCCCAAAGATTCGTAACCGCCGGAAAGCAGCTTGCATTGAAGGGCATAGCCATTGGTTCCCCGGTGAAAGCCTGATCTGCCCGCGGCGGTTATCCGCGATGGGTCGCGGGCGGTCATCCGGGGACGAGGCGAACAACGGCAGCTTCCGGGGGATCCCCGAGCAACATACATTAGCCAAAGTCGGGCGCGGCGCGGGGCCGGCCCGTCGGGCAATCGGCCGCCGGCAACCGCCGCGACGTCGGACCCCGCCCGGTTCCCGTCGCCTGCGAATTCGCCTACCACCCTCGCCATGTCCACCATTCCTCTCCGCCTCGGTACGCGCGGGTCGCCGCTGGCGTTGGCGCAGGCCGACATCGTCGCCGGGGCGCTCCGCACGGCGCATGGCTGGGACGATGATGCGATTGCCATCGTCCCGATCGTCGCGGCGGGCGACAGGGTGCAGCACCGGGCGCTGGCCGAGATCGGTGGCAAGGCGCTGTGGACGCGCGAACTCGATGTCGCGCTGCGCGACGGCCGGATCGATTTCGCGGTTCATTCGATGAAGGATGTCGAGACGATCCGCCCGGCCGAGATCGTGCTCGCCGCATTGCTGCCGCGCGCCGATGTCCGCGACCGGCTGATCGGCGCCGAAAGCATCGATTCATTGCCCGATCGCGCGCGGATCGGCACCGCCTCGCCGCGCCGCGCCGCGCAATTGCTGCGCCGCCGCCCCGATCTCGATATCGGATTGCTGCGCGGCAATGTCGCGACGCGCGCCGCGTCGGTCGGGCAGGGGCGGTTCGACGCCACCTTGCTCGCCGCCTCCGGGCTCGACCGGCTCGGCCATCCCGATGTCGGCACGCCGCTGCCCGCGAGCGAATTCCTGCCGGCGCCGCAACAGGGCGCGATCGGCATCGAGACGCTGGCCGAGAAGGGGCCGCTGCGGCGGCTGATCGAAACGATCGACGATGACGTCACCCATCGCTGCATCGCCGCCGAGCGCGCGTTGCTCGAAGCGCTCGGCGCCGATTGCCGGTCGCCGGTCGCCGCGCTGGCGCGGATCGAGGGCGACGCCATGACGCTTGCTGCCGAGATTCTGACCAACAATGGCAGCGAATGCGTCGCCGGCGAAGAAGCCGGGCCGGCGGATGATGGCGACGCGCTCGGCCGGGCGCTGGCCGAGCGGCTGCTCGGACAGGCGAGTCCGCGCTTGCGCAGGCTGTTCGCCGGTTGACGCCGCATCTCGTCATCCTGCGGCCGACGCCCGGCGCGCATGTCACGCAAAGGCGCGCCGAAGCGCAGGGCTGGAGGACGGCGATGGTGCCGCTGTTCAGCATCGAAGCGCGCGACTGGTCGGCGCCCGATCCCGAGGCGTTCGACGCGGTGCTGATGACCAGCGCCAACGCCGCCGGCGAGGCCGGCGCGGCGCTCGCCCCGTTCACGCGATTGCCGGCCTATGCGGTCGGCGAGGCGACCGGCAGGGCGGCGCGCGGCGCCGGTTTCGACGATGTCGTCATCGGCGCCGGAACCAGCGAGGACGCCGCCGACCGGCTCCGCGCCGACGGCCGCCGGCTAGCCCGCCCAGGCCTGGAGGCCGACGCCGACGCCATACAGCCCCACCAAGCGCGGGCTGGTCTCGGCTCGCGCAATCCTCTATCGGCGGGGCATGCCCGGAGATTATGAACCGATCGAACCGCCCGATACGCCGCGGCGCTCGCTGATCAGGGTGCTGATCATCGCCGGCGTCGCCTTTCTCGGCGGGCTGATCGCGATGGGCTGGATCCTCGTCAATTACGGCGGATCGCTGGGCGTGCTGGCGGTCGACCGCGAGGCGCCCTCGGCGCAATCGAGCGCCGCGGTCGATGCGCTCGAACGCCAGCTCGACGAAACCGAGCCCGGCACGCCGGGTGCACCGGTCGGCGAAGCGCCCGAGACCGCCGAGATCGAAGCCGATCGGGCAACGCTCGCCCGCCGCGTCGCCGACCTTGAAGACCGGATCGGGCGGATCAACGTCCAGGCGAGCTCGGCGGTCGGCAATGCGGCGCGCGCCGAGGGGCTGCTGGTCGCCTTCGCCGCGCGCCGCGCGCTCGATCGCGGCATCGCGCTCGGCTATATCGAAGGTCTGCTGCGTGAACGCTTCGGCAATAGCGCGCCCGAGGCCGTCGCGCGGATCATCGCCGCCTCGCAGCAGCCGGTGACGCTCGACGGGCTGCAATCGCGCCTCAACGAGCTTTCACCGGCGCTTGCCGGGCGCAGCGAGGATGAGGGCTGGTGGCAATCGGTGCGCCGCGAATTTTCGGAAATCTTCGTGCTGCGCCAGGAGGGAACGCCCTCGCCCGCGCCGCGCGACCGGCTGCAGCGCGCCAAGGACAAGCTCGCGGTCGGCCAGGTCGATACCGCGCTCGCCGAGGTGCTGCGGCTGCCCGGCCGCGAGGCGGCGGCGCCGTGGATCGCCGATGCCCGCCGCTATATCGCCGCGCGCAACGCGCTCGACCGGATCGAGACGATCACGCTGATCGAGCCGCGCACGGCGCGGGAGCGCCAGCAGTCGGGGAACGCGGCGGGCGCGGAGGAAAGTGCCGCTACTTCTGAATAACGCCGCGCGACGGCGACATCGGAGAGCGGGGAAGCAATCACCCGCGCCGCCAACTCCCGTTCGTCCTGAGCCTGTCGAAGGGCGAGCCGCAGACATTGTCGCCGGCCGTCAGCTCTTCTTCTTCGCCTTCTTCGCCAACCGGCTGATCGCAGGCCAATCACCGCGGATCAGCGCCTCCTTTTTGGCCCGCGACCATCCCTTGATCCGGCGTTCAGCTTCGAGCGCCTCGATCCGCGTCGGGAAAGTCTCAGACCAGACCATTTCGACCGGCAGTCGGCGACGGGTCCAATCGCAAACGCCGCCTCCTTGATGCTCGGCCAAGCGCCTTTCGAGATTATCGGTATGGCCGGTATAGTAAGTCCGGTCGGCACAGCGGAGGATATAGGCGTAGAAGTCCACGATAGAGCTCTGCATCCCGCCCTTCGACAAGCTCAGGACGAACGGTGTTCCGACTTTCTACCCCCGTTTGGCCCGCGCAACGGTGCGTTGGGCCTGCACCAGATGCGGGCGGTCGATCATCCGGCCGTCGAGCCCGATCGTCCCGGCCTCGGGGTGATCGGCGAAGGCGGCGATGATGCGGCGCGCCTCGGCGAGTTCCTCCTCGCTCGGGGTAAAGGCGGCGTTGATCACCGGCAGCTGCGCGGGATGGATGGCGAGTTTGCCGGTAAAGCCTTCGCGCCGCCCGGCCTCGCAATCGCGCATCAGCCCTTCCTCGTCGCCAAAATCGGCATAGAGCGTGTCGACCGGCTGGACCCCGGCGGCGACCGCGCCGGCGAGGCACAAGGATCGCGCGAGCCGGTAGGTGAAGGAGAGTTCGCCCGAAATATCGTATTTGCTCGTCGCGCCGAGCGCCGCCGAGAGATCCTCGGCGCCCCAGGTCAGCATCGCCAGCCGATCGCTCGCATCGGCATAGCTGTCGAGCCCGAACAGGCTCCTGGCGGTTTCGGTGGCGACCGCGCAGATGCGGATCGCCTCGGCCCCGCCGGCTTCGTCGATATAGCGCGCGGTGAGCGCGATATCGGCGCCGCTTTCCGCTTTGGGCAGCATGACGCCATGCGGAGCCGCCGCCGCGATCGCCGCGATGTCGGGCTCGGCGCGGCCGCTATCGAGCGGATTGATCCGCACCCAGATCCGCGGGCCCGTCTCGCCGGCGTCTGCCAGCGTTTCGGCGGCCAGCGCCCGGGCGGCGTCCTTGTTCGCGTCGGCGACCGAATCTTCCAGATCGATGATCACCGCATCGGCCTCGCTCGCCAGCGCCTTGGCGATCTTCTTCTCGCTGTCGCCGGGGACGAAGAGCCAGGAGCGCGGCTCGCTCATGCGGCGTCCGATTTCTTGAGCATCGTCGTTCGCGTGCAGGTCGCGACCGTCTCGCCGCGCTGGTTGCTGCAGCTGTGCTTGAAGGTGACGATACCGGCGTTGGGGCGCGATTTGCTCTCGCGCTTGTCGATCACTTCGGTGCGCGTCGTCAGCGTGTCGCCGATGAACACCGGCTTGGGGAAGACGACGTCGTTGAAGCCGAGATTGGCGACCAATGTGCCGACCGTCGTCTCGCCGACCGAGACGCCGATCATCAGCGAGAAGGTGAAACAGCTGTTGACGAGGATCTGGCCGAACTCGGTGTCCTTCGCCGCCTCCGCATCGAGATGGAGCGGCTGGGCATTGTGGGTCAGCGCCGTCATCAGCAGATTGTCGGTCTCGGTGACCGTGCGGGTGATCGGGTGGGCGATGACCTCGCCGATCTCGAACTGGTCGAAGAATTTTCCGGGCATGGGCGCTGTCTGCCTCGTCCGCGCGTCCCGCGCAACCGCTTGACAGCATGCCGCCCGCCGCCGCACGGCTCTCGCCATGCTGCCCTCGCTGATGGTCATCGACGATTTTCTCGCCGACCCGCACGGCGCGCGGCGCAAGGCGCTCGGGCTCGATTATGATCCGGCCTTCAAGAAGGGCAATTATCCGGGCCATCTCTCGCGCGAGAAGCTGCCGATAGACGGGCTCGATGCGACCATCGCGCGGATCGTCGGCACACAGGTCGCGCCGGCCGACAACACCAGCCATCTCCATTGCCGGCTGACCTTGAAGGGCGACAAGGGCGCCAGCGGCGTCCATGTCGATCCGTGCTTTTATTCGGGGATCCTGTTCCTGAGCCGCGACGAGGATTGCCGCGGCGGCACCGATTTCTTCCGCCACCGCCGCACCGGGCTCGAGCAGGTGCCGCGCGATCCGGCGAAGCTCGCCGCCTCGGGCTATGCCGATGCCAACGCGCTGATCGAGGATGTCGTCAACCGGGACACGCTCAAGCAGGGCAAATGGGAGCGGACGATGCGCGTCCCGGCGCGCTTCAACCGGCTGATCCTGTTCAGCCCCTGGATGTTCCACAATGCAGGCCCCGGCTTCGGCGGCGATGCCGAGACCGGGCGGCTGGTCTGCCTGATGTTCTTTGCCGCGGCGAAAAGTTGAGGTTTATTGCTCGACCGGAACCGGCTCGCCGTCGCCGGTTTCGCCCATCGCCGTCTCGCCGGCCATCGCACCGTCGCCCTCGGGCGCCGCTTCCTCGCCGCCCGGTGGAGGCAGGGCCTCGCTCTCCATCACGTCGGCATCCTCGGAGGCCGGCAGCTCGATGATGCAGGCCTGGATGCCGCGCGAGATGAACTGCGCGGCCTGCGTCGCCTCGGCATCGTCGAGATCGCCGCGCAGCCGCTGCGCCTCGCCCTCGTCCTCGGCGATCGTCGCGATCACGAAGCGGTGGGTATCGGGCTCGAGCCCTTCGGCCTGCTCGTCGAGGCAGGCGCAGAGGTCGGGGTCGAGATTGCCGGCGGCGTTGCAGGCGGCGGCGAAATCGCCGGCTGCGGGCCCCGGCTCTCCACCGCAGGCGGCGAGCGTGGCGAAGCCGGCGAGCGGCAGGACAAGGGTGCGGATAGACGACATGGCTTCGCTCCTGTTGGTTTCACCCCGACAATGCGCAAGGGGGCGATTCGGTTCAACCGGGGAGAGAAAATGCGAGCGCCATGCGCCCGGTGCGGGGACGATGACGCATTTCGATCAAAGGAAAAATGGAGCGGGCGATGAGATTCGAACTCACGACCCCAACCTTGGCAAGGTTGTGCTCTACCCCTGAGCTACGCC
>JAIVHR010000268.1 GCA_020200935.1 Sphingomonadales bacterium | reverse complement strand
GAGCACGGCGGCGACCGGCAGATCCGCCTGCTCGGGCAGCTTGACCAGATCGCCGGCCTCGACGCCGAGCGCATCGGCGATCCGGTTGAGCCAGCCGACCGAAACGGTGCGCATGCCGGTCTCGAGCCGTCCGATCGTCTGTGCCGTGGTCGGCGGATCGCAGCGGTCGGCAACCTGCTGCAATGTCAGCCCCTTGGCCTTGCGGACTTGGCGAATTGCGGTGATCACAAGCGTACTCCTGTAACCGTATCGGTTATTTCTCTGTCCTACATCGCAACCGGCATGGCAATAGGCGAGTCGCTCCCGCTGTTGAGGAAAGGACTCGATCACCGATGCCGAAAATCAAACGCCGTTCGCCCGACGCCCCGCGCCGAGACGGCCCCCGCCTGCTTGCCGAACGGCCCTTGCCGCGCGACGGAACGCTGCGTCCCGAACCGGTCCGTCCGGGCGAGTCCCGGCGCAAGGGACGGTTGGCGCGTTCGGTCACCGTCAATCTCGCCGAATCGCCGCTCTCCTGGCTCTATGCGCGCGGCCATGTCTCGGCGCGCCAGTTCGATGCGGGCGAACAGTTGCGGCGCGATTTCGAGAGCGCGCAGCTCGGCCCGCGGGTGACGATGCAATGGGATGCGCCGCCGCCCGGCCGAACGGCGCGCGGGGCTCCCGCCGCGTTCGATCCGACCGAGTTCCAGCTCTCGGCGAAGGGGCGATTCGACAGGGCGATGGAACTGCTAGGGCCGGGGCTCGAAGACATCGCCTGGCGCGTGCTTTGCGCGGGCGAAGGGCTCAAATCGGCCGAAGGGGCGTTGGGCTGGCCGGCGCGCGCGGGCAAACTCGTGCTGTGCATCGCCCTCGACCGGCTCGCCGATCACTATCGGCTGCCGGGCTGATGCTTTCGCGCGCAAGAAGCGCCGCAAGAAGCGGAGTGCGGGCCACGCGCGAAGCGGGTATCAGCCCGCATGCGTGTTGCTCCTGCCCTTGCCGAAAGGATCTCCTCGATCGATGGGAAGGCCGTCGAAGAATCGCTCGACGAGCAGGGCTATGGCCTGATCCCCGGGCTGCTCTCCGGGGACGAGTGTGCCGACCTTCTGTCGCGCTGGAGCGACGAGGGCGCCTTTCGCAGCAGGATCGACATGGCGCGCCACGGTTATGGGCGCGGCGCCTATAGCTATTTCGCCTATCCGCTGCCGCCCCCCATCGAGCAATTGCGAACCGGCCTCTATCCGCCGCTCGCCGGAATCGCCGATCGCTGGAAGCAGGCATTCGGCGAGGAAGCATCTTTCCCGCCCGATCACGCTGAATTTCTCGAACAATGCCATGCCGCCGGTCAGACCCGCCCGACCCCCTTGCTGCTCAGATACCGCACCGGCGGTTTCAACCGGCTTCATCAGGATGTCTATGGCGAGCAGCTCTTCCCGCTGCAGGCGATCGTCATGCTGTCCGAGCCCGAAGCGGACTTTACCGGCGGCGAGCTCGTCATCACCGAACAGCGCGCGCGGATGCAGTCGCGGGTCGAGATCGTCCCGCTCAGGCGCGGCGATGCCGCCGTGATCGCGGTGCGCGAGCGGCCGGGCCGGGGCAAGCGCGGTGCCGTCCGGCTGGCGATGCGCCACGGCGTCAGCCGCATCCGCTCGGGCGAACGCTTCACGCTCGGCATCATCTTTCACGATGCGGCTTGATACGAAAACCCCCGCCGGGAAGGGCGGGGGCTTCGGTCAGCGGGCTCGGCCCGCATCAGGGTTGGCGGAGCCTACCAGTAGGTCGGCACCTGCCAATATTCGTAGACCGTGGTCTGATAGTCGCGATCGTGCGCGGTTTCGCGGTCGGCTTGCTTGAAGGCCGGCGCCTTGCGCAGCTGATCCTCGGTGACGTCGAGCTTGTAGCCTTCGAGATCGGTGTCGTAGGAGAATTTGCTCCAGGGCAGGCTGTGCAATTCGCCGCCCATGCCGAGAAAGCTGCCGACGGAGATGACCACGTCGGTCACCTGGCCGCCGATCTTCTCGATTAGCATTTCCTGTACGTTGCCGATCTTGTCGCCATCGGCGCCGAAAACGGCGGTGCCTTCGACGCGGTCGCTCGAAATGAGATCGCTGGTGCGTTCCTTGTCCTTGAGCATCATGAAAAGTTTCTCCCAATGAAATCGGGCGAAATCCGATCGCCGGCATACGGATTTTCGCGGGGTTCCAACCAAACCGGCTCTATGCGCAACCAACGGATAAGCGGCTATAAAGTTGCGGCTTTGCGACATGCTGTTGGCGGTCCGGGACGGGCGGTCCCGGCAATCGATGGTGTCGACGGATAGTTGCATTGTGAAACCGATCCCGGCCGAGGCGCAGGCACGCGGCAAGGTCATGTGGTTCGATGAATTCGCCGATACCATCTTCGTCGCCAAGGCCGGCACGATCTTCTTCAACCGGGTCGTCGCCGCGCTGATGGGGCGCGAGCCCGACTATGCCGCCGCCGACAAGGCCGAGGCCGAAGAGCTGCCGCCGGTGCTCGCCTATATCGAGGAACAGCTGTCCGACGGGCGCGAATGGCTGGTCGGCGACGGGCTGACGCTGGCCGATCTCGCGCTCGCCGCGCCGTTCAAGAATCTCGAATATGCCGAGGCGAAGGTCGATTGGGATGCCTATCCCAAGACCCGCGCCTATTCCGAACGCATGCTCGAGCGCGAGAGCTTCGCCGGATTGCGGGCGATGGACAAGGCGTTCCTCGATCGCAGCTGACCGGACGGCGGCGGGGGGCTTGCCGATCGCTGCAAGCCTGCGCAATATGATCGCCGCGCGATAACCAGAACAGACGGCGCGCGAGGGGAGATACGAAATGCCGAGGATGCTGACGACGGCCGCTGCGGCGGCGGCGCTGGGCTGGGCGATGCCCGCGGCTGCCGACCATCATGAGGGTGCGAGCGCCGATACGCCCGATTACAGCCTCGGGCAGAATTGGCTCTGCGCGCCCGGCCGGCGCGACGCCTGTTCGCTGCCGCTCGCCGTCACCGATGTCGCCGCCGACGGCACGCTGACCGAACGCACGATGCCCGCCGCCGAGGATCCGGCGTTCGACTGTTTCTATGTCTATCCGACGGTCTCGAACGATCCGACGCCGCATAGCGACATGATCGACAATGAGGAGGAGCGCCGGGTGGCGGTGCTCCAGGCAGCGCCTTTCCGGCAAGTCTGCCGCGTCTTCGCGCCGCTCTATCGGCAAGTGACGCTGACCGCGCTCCGCCAGGGCATGGCGACCGGCAATTTCGACGGCGTCGATCGCGAGATGACCTATCGCGACGTCAAGGCGGCCTGGGACGAATATCTCGCCAGCCATAATAACGGCCGCGGCGTTCTGCTGATCGGCCATAGCCAGGGATCGGGCGTTCTCGCCAACCTGATCGCGCGCGATATCGACGGGCACCCCGCCGCAGAGCGGTTGATCGCCGCCTATCTGATCGGCTGGAGCCTCGCGGTGCGCGAGGGCGCTGACGTCGGCGGACAATTCCGGTCGATCCCGCTCTGCCGCGAGCCCGGGCAGACCGGCTGCCTGGTCAATTTCGTCAGCTTCCGCGACACCGTCCCGCCGCCGGCCCATGCGCGCTTCGGCCGGGTCGAAGGCGATGGGATGATCGCCGCCTGCACCAATCCGGCTTCGCTGTCGGGCGGAAGCGCGCCGCTCGACGGCTGGCTCTCCAATGCGGCGTTGACCAGCTCCTCCGCTCTGCCGCCCTGGACCAGCGAGGATCCCGAAATCGCCACGCCCTATGTCCGGGTGCCCGGTCTGCTGAGCGGTGAATGCGTGAGCGAAGACGGCTTCAGCTATCTCAAGGTGACCGTCCATGGCGATCCGGCCGATCCGCGCACCGACGACATCAGCGGCGATGTCGTGTTCGGCGGCCAGCGGCTCGACGATTGGGGGCTGCATCTGATCGACATGAATCTCACCATGGGAAATCTGGTGGCTTTGGCCGAGCAACAGGGCGCCGCCTGGAACGCGGCGCGGGAGTAAGCGCGACAATCCTCCCCGGGACGGGGAGGGGGAGTGTTCGGGTGAAATGTCCCCCGGACATTTCAGGATTGCCGGGGGCAATCCGACCCGAACACTCGAAGCGGTGGAGGGGTCTCGCGACCAACTCACGAGTGGGCGCTGGGCCGACGGCGGAAGCTCGCTACGCTCGCGACCCCTCAGTCAGCCCTCCGGGATGCCACCTCCCCGTGCCGGGGAGGATTTCCTACAACAGATATTTGACCACGACGAAGCCGCCGACGCCGAGGATGCCGGCGAGCGTTGTCAGTAAGGCGAAATGCCTGTCGATGACCCGCTTCATCGGCTCGCCGAATTTCCACAGCAGCGCGGCGACGAGGAAGAAGCGCGCCGAGCGGGCGATGATCGAGGCGACGATCAATATGTGGAGCGGCATCATCGTCGCCCCGGCGGCAATCGTGATCACCTTGAAGGGCAGCGGCGTGAAGCCGGCGAGCAGGACGATGATCCAGCCCTGCTCGTTGAAATCGGAGGCGAAGCCCTCGAAGGCGTGGCTGAGGCCGTAGAAACGCAGGATCGGCTCGCCGACCGCCTCGAGCAGGAAATAGCCGATCGCATAGCCGGCGAGCGCGCCGAGCACCGAGGCCACCGTGCAGACCAGGGCATAGTAGAAGGCCTTCTCGGGCCGGGCGAGGCACATCGGGATCAGCATCGCATCGGGCGGGATCGGAAAGAAGCTCGATTCGGCGAAGGATATGCCGGCGAGCCAGCGCGGTGCATGCCGATGGCCCGCCTTGTCGAGCATCCAGCCGTAAAGCCGTTTTAGCATCCAGGTTGTATCCGAATATCAACCGTCATTGCGAGGAGCGGAGCGACGAAGCAATCCAGGCCCGCTGTCGGAGGAGATATCCCATCCCGAGAATCGCGGAACTGGATTGCCGCGTCGCCTGCGGCTCCTCGCAATGACGAGGCGGGCGGACGAGGGGGTGCATG
>JAIVHR010000103.1 GCA_020200935.1 Sphingomonadales bacterium | reverse complement strand
CAACCGGAAAGCTGGTAAACAACTCGCCATGCGGCTGAGGGGCTCACTGCCGATCTTTGCAGGCGCGGCGCTGGCGCTGGGCGGCTGCATTCCGCCTGCCACCCAACCGCCAGCCCAGCGCACGGCGCGGCCCGCCGCTCCGGCGCCCGCGCCGCAAACGTCGGGCGAGCCGGCCGCCTGGCAGGCCCAGAGCGTCACCATCGATGCCGCGACGGTGACGCGATCGCTCCATATCGTGAGGCCCGGCGACACGCTCGGCGCGATCGCCCGCGATAGCGGCGCCGGCGTCGCGGCGATCGCCGCCGCCAACAACATCGCGCCGCCCTATGTCATCCAGCCGGGTCAGCGGCTGATCATCCCGGCCGGGCGCTATCATCGCGTGCGTAGCGGAGAGACAGGCATCGCGATCGCCCGCGCCTATGGCGTCTCCTGGTCCGAGATCGCCGCGCTCAACGCGCTCGAGGAGCCCTTCGTGCTGCATATCGATCAGCGGCTGCGGCTCCCCGAGGCTCGCGCCACACCACCGGCAACGGCGTCGCGCGAGGCACGCGCCCGCGCCTTCGACATCGATATCGACGATATCATCACCGGCGGCGAGCCGGCAATCGCGGCGGCGGCACCTGCCCCCTCGCCCGCCGCAACGCCTGCTGCAACGCCTGCGCCGAGCCCGCCGGCCCCGAGGGTCGCCGACAATAGCAGCGGTCGCTTCGGCTGGCCGATGACCGGCGCGATCCTCTCCTCCTTCGGCCAGACGGGCAGCGGCCAGCGCAATGACGGGATCAACATCGCCGCGCGTCCCGGAACGCCGGTCCAGGCGGCGGCCGACGGTACGGTGATCTATGCGGGCAACGAGATCCAGGTCCATGGCGGGCTCGTACTGATCAATCACGGCGACGGCTGGATCACCGCCTATGCCAATCTCGATCGGCTCGATGTCGCGCGCGGCGACCGGGTGCGCCGCGGCCAGCAGATCGGCGCGTCGGGCGATACCGGCCTGGCGCCGCAGCCGCAGCTCCATTTCGAGATCCGCCGCAACCGTCGCCCGGTCGATCCGATGCAGCATCTGCCGAGCCTGTCGTGAGGATCGAGAACCGGCCCCCGCCCGATCGCAGCGGCGACCTGCGGCGCAAGAGCCGCCTCTCGCGCTGGGGCTCGCTGGGGCTGCGGGTGGCGGCGGTGTTGGGACTGATCGGGATCGCGGTGGCGGTCCACTGGTTCGACCGCGAAGGGCTCGTCGATTCGGTCGATGGACAAGTCAGCTTCAGCGATGTCGTCTATTTCACGATGATCAGCATCACCACCACCGGCTATGGCGACATCGCGCCGGTGACCGACCGCGCGCGGATGTTCGATGCGTTGATCGTGACACCGCTCAGGATATTTGTGATCATCATATTTATCGGCACGGCCTATGACTTCGTGCTGAAGAAATCTTGGGACAGATGGCGTATGTCTATTATCCAGAAAAATCTCCACGACCATATCGTGGTCGCCGGCTTCGGCATTTCGGGCTCCGAAGCCGTCGACGAACTGATCGAGCGCGGCACCGATCCGACCGAGATCGTCGTCATTGATGCCGATCACGATCGATTGGAATCGGCCGAACGGCGCGGCTGCAATGTCATGGAAGGCGATGCGACACGCGACAAGACGCTCGGACTGGTGCGCGTCTCGCGCGCCCGCGCGATGATCGTTTCGGCCGGCCGCGACGACACCTCGATCCTCGTCGTGCTGACCGCGCGCGCGCTGGCGCCCAAGCTCTCGATCAGCGTGCTGATCCGCGCGTCGGATAATGAACGGCTCGCCGAACAGGCCGGCGCCAGCAACGTCATCAACCCGGTCAGCTTTGCCGGGCTGCTGCTCGCCGGCTCGTGCCACGGCCCGCATATCTCCGACTATATGGCCGACCTCGCCTCGGCGACCGGCCGGGTGGCGCTGCGCGAGCGGATGGCGACGCATCTCGAGGAAGGCCTGCCGCTCGGCGCGATCCAGACCGGGCTCGGCGTGCGCATCTATCGCAACGGCAAGCCCTACGGCTTCTGGGAAGAGGAAGCCAAGCTGATCCATGAAGGCGACTTGATCGTCGAGATCGTCGGCCAGCCCGATAACGAAGACGCGTAAATCCTCTCCGTCGCTCGGCAACAAGGAGGATCAGGCAAAGGCTGCGTGAACCAGTCCCATCGCGGTGTAGAAGAGCAGCCAGTACCTCCGTTTCTACCGTTCCTACCCGATTTCATGTCGGATACGAAATGATCGCCGCCGATTGCCGACCGCACGCCCGCCAGTGACTTTTGCCCTGCCCGTCCCTATGTGGCGCGCGCAGATGGCCACCACCCTCCCCACTCCGCCGAAGATCGGCATGGTCTCGCTCGGCTGCCCCAAGGCGCTGGTCGATTCAGAGCGCATCCTGACCAGGCTCCGGTCGGACGGCTATGGCCTGTCGCCCGATTATGACGGCGCCGATATCGTGCTGGTCAATACCTGCGGCTTTCTTGACAGCGCCAGGGAAGAGAGCCTCGAGGCGATCGGCGAGGCGATCGCCGAGAACGGCCGGGTCATCGTCACCGGCTGTATGGGCCACGAGGCAGAAACGATCCGCGCCCGCTTTCCGGGCGTGCTCGCGATCACCGGGCCGCACCAGTATGAGGCGGTGGTCGGCGCGGTGCACGAGGCGGCGCCGATGGCGCCCTCGCCCTATGTCGATCTCGTCCCCGAGGCCGGGCTCAAGCTGACCCCGCGTCACTATAGCTATCTCAAGATTTCCGAGGGCTGCAACCATCGCTGCAGCTTCTGCATCATCCCCTCGATTCGCGGGAAGCTGGCGAGCCGGCGGCCCGATGCGGTGCTGCGCGAAGCCGAAAAGCTGGTCGCGGCCGGGACGCGCGAATTGCTCGTGATCAGCCAGGATACCTCGGCCTACGGCCTCGATCTCAAACATGCGCGCTGGCCCTGGAAGGGCGGCGAAGCCCGCGCCCATATGACCGATCTCGCCCGCGAACTCGGCAGGCTGCGCCCCGAGGGCGAGGATCTCTGGGTTCGGCTCCATTATGTCTATCCCTATCCGCATGTCGATGCGGTGGTCCCGCTGATGGCCGAAGGGCTGATCACCCCCTATCTCGACATTCCGTTCCAGCACGCCTCGCCGCGGATCCTCAAGGCGATGCGGCGGCCGGCCAACGAGGCCAGGGTGCTCGATCGGATCGCCGATTGGCGCGAGATCTGCCCCGATCTCACCATCCGCTCGACCTTCATCGCCGGCTTTCCGGGCGAGACCGAGGAGGATTTCGACTATCTCCTCGACTGGCTCGACGAGGCGCAGCTCGACCGGGTCGGCGCCTTCCGTTTCGAGCCCGTCGAGGGCGCCGCGGCGAATGCGCTTCCCGGCGCGGTACCCGAAGAACTCAAGGAAGAGCGCTATGCGCGGCTGATGGAAAAATGCGCCCGGATTTCGGCCGCACGGCTGCGGGCCAGGATCGGATCGGTGCGGCGGGTGATCATCGATGTCTCTGACGGCGAAGGCGGCGCGACCGGTCGCTCCGAGGCCGACGCGCCCGAGATCGACGGCGAGGTCCATCTGCGCGACGCGCCGGGCCTCGCTCCCGGGGACTTCGTCGATGTCCGGATCGAGGATGCCGACGAGCATGATTTGTTCGGGGTTCCGGTCGGACCCGACAATTCCCTCCTCCCTCCGTCCTGAGCACCGCCTTAGGCGGCAGTCGAAGGGCGCGCCGCAAGCGACACGGCACAACTTCCCGCCCTTCGACAAGCTCAGGACGAACGGGGTGCTTGCGGCGAGAGGATTGGCCCGGCGGCAAATCCTCGGCTAAGGCAAGCCGCATGACCGATTATGCCGCTCTGTTGCTGCCCGACAAGGGTCAGCCCGCCCACGATCTCCATCTCGTCAATGCCGACGGCTATGAGGAATGGCTCAAATCCCGCCCCGATCGCGAGCGAGCGCTGCTCGCGGCGCAGAAATTCGCGGGCAAGGGCTATGAGGTCGCGATTCTGCCCGGCGACAAGCCCGAGGAATGGTCGGCGGTGCTCGGGGTCGCCGATCCCGAAAGCCTGTCAAGCTGGTGTCTGGCCAAGGCGGCCGAAACGCTGCCCGGCGGCAGCTATCGCGTCGCCGGGCGCGATCCTGGGCCGGCGGCCTTCGGCTGGCTGACCGCGCAATATCGCTTCGACCGCTACAAGCAGGAGCCCGATCCGTCCGAACCGCGCGTGTTGCTCAGCGGCGAGGCCGGCAGGATCGATAGCTTAGTCGCCGAGGCCGCGGCGACCGATCTGGTGCGTACCCTGGTCAATCTCCCGGCCGAGGATATGGGGCCGGCGGAGCTGCAGCAGGAAGCCGAAAAGATTGCCGCCGCCGGCGTCGCGGCGATGGAAGTGACGAGCGGCGCGAGCCTCGAGGAGGGCTATCCGATGATCGCCGCCGTCGGCCGCGCGGCGCCGAAGGACCGCCGGCCGCGGCTGATCGAGCTGCATTGGGGCAATCCCGAACATCCCAAGATCGCGGTGGTCGGCAAGGGCGTCTGCTTCGATACCGGCGGG
>JAIVHR010000102.1:2718-4749 GCA_020200935.1 Sphingomonadales bacterium | reverse complement strand
GCGGATATAGCGCTCATGCTCGGGCGCGTAATAATCGGAGCATTTATAGAGGAAATCGGTGTCGTCCTCCAAGGTCAGGAAACCGTGGCCGAAGCCCGGCGGCACCCAGAGCATGCGCTTGTTCGCTTCGCTCAGCTCATAGCCAATCCATTTGCCGAAATGCTCGGACGAGCGCCTGAGATCGACGGCGACATCGAACACCGCGCCGCGCGTCACCCGCACGAGTTTTCCCTGCGGCTGCTCGATCTGGTAATGCAGTCCGCGCAGCACGCCCTTGGCCGATCGGCTCTGATTGTCCTGGACCCAAGGCCCTCTGATCCCGGCGGCGGCCATCCTGTCTTCGCGAAAGCTCTCCATGAAGAAACCGCGATCGTCGCCGAAGATGCCGGGCTCGATCAGCTTGACGCCGGGCAGCGCGGTTTCGGTCACCTCCATCGCTCAGCGCCTTTCGAGCATGCGCAGCAGATATTCGCCATAGCCGCTCTTGGCGAGCGGCTCGGCGACCGCGCGCAGTCCGGCATCGTCGATGAAGCCCCGGCGCCAGGCGATCTCCTCGGGGCAGCAGATCTTGAGATCTTGCCGCTCCTCGACGATCCGCACGAATTGCCCGGCATCGGTCAGCGCGTCGTGGGTGCCGGTATCGAGCCAGGCATAGCCGCGCCCCATCAGCTCGACATGGAGCTTGCCGGCCTCGAGATAGAGCCGGTTGAGATCGGTGATCTCGAGCTCGCCGCGCGGCGAGGGCGCGAGTTCGCGGGCCAGCCGCGGCGCGTCGCCGTCATAGAAATAGAGCCCGGTGATGGCGAAGTTCGATTTCGGCTCGGCGGGCTTCTCCTCGACCGAGAGCACCTTGCCGTCGTTATCGAACTCGACGACGCCGTAGGCCGCGGGATTGTTGACGGTATAGCCGAAGACCGTCGCGCCGTCCCGACGGTCCGCCGCGCTCGCGAGCAGATCCTCGAGCCCGTGGCCGTAGAAGATATTGTCGCCGAGGATCAGCGCCGAAGGTTCCTCGCCGACGAAATCGCCGCCGATCAGATAGGCCTGGGCGAGGCCGCCGGGCTCGGGCTGGACGGCGTAGCTGAGCTCTATCCCCCACTCGCTGCCGTCGCCGAGCAGCCGTCTGAACATCTCCTGCTCGTGCGGGGTGGTGATGATCAGAATCTCGCGGATCCCGGCGAGCATCAGCACCGAGAGCGGATAATAGATCATCGGCTTGTCGTAGACCGGCACGAGCTGCTTGGAGACCGCCTTGGTCACCGGATAGAGCCGCGTGCCGCTGCCGCCGGCAAGGATGATGCCGCGCCTCATCGGCTCGCCCGCCCGTCCGGAGCGCGGCGATTGCCCGATTTTCCGGGGAGTTTCCGCGACCAACTGCCATCTACCGCCATCTCAAATCCCGTCGCTTGGTGAGCGCTCCGCGAATCCCGCGCGGAGTCCTTATTCCGTAACAGGGCGCGCTTAGCGTTGCCGTCGCCGTTCGGAAAGGGCGACGAACCAACTAACTTCTCGGTTCGGTTGCGTTTCCGCACTTGATTTGTGCACTGCACAAGCTAGGCGTAAGCGTCGAGCAGGCGGTGCTTTCGGTTGCCCGAAGGACCGTCGAGGCGTAATATCTCAGGCGCTCGCCGCGTAACGGGTCGCTCGACCAGTAAGGCAGGGTTTTGTCATGGATGATGCAGATACCGATTCGTCGATGATCCTCAGCGAGGATGCCCCGCCGGGCGCCGAGACACAGCCGCCGGCGAGCTGGAATGCCATCGGCTTTTTCGGCGACCGCTTCTATTTCTGCGGGCCGCGCGGCATCGATCCGACCGGCATCTCGGTTCCGGGCTTCGGCCCGGTCGAGCTGCTCGACCGCCGCGGCGAGCTGTTCGACCGGCTCAACCGGATCGTCGACCCCTATTTCGCGAAAAGTCACTTTCGCTGGCGCGTCACCTCCAAGGAGCTTGATGACGTCAATTTCCAGGCGATCGACGCGCCGGGCCAGTTTCAGGCGCGCACCGCCGGACAGGTGCTCGAGATCGACGG
>JAIVHR010000102.1:0-2701 GCA_020200935.1 Sphingomonadales bacterium | reverse complement strand
CGCCGGAGGACGAGAACGCCGACACCGCGACGCAGATCCTGCGCAATTTCGTCACCGCCGTTGCCCCCGACCGTGCCGTCGGGGCGACCTGCTTCCTGCGCGTCGAACTGCCCGAAAAGGCATCGGACGACGGCTCGGGCCGGGTCCAGTTCTATCTGAGCGAACCGCATTTCGTCGAGTTCGAGGGCGAGGGCGAGGCCAACTGGCAACCGAGCATCATCAATTCCGATCTGATCGACAAGGCGCTGCGATCGGACAGGATGCGCGTCTATCATGCCCAGCGCCAGGCATCGTTCCTGCGCACGCGGGACGGCCGCGTCGAGGTTTATTCGGACGGCGCGGACGGGCAGGTCATTCGCTTCGCGCCACCCGAGCTCAACGCCGATGCGGAAGTCCGGTTGGGTTCGGTCAAGGGCGACGGCCAGGTGGTGCAGGTCAAGCGCTTCGGCGGCGTGCTCTATCTCGCTATCGACGGCAAGGTCGTCGATGCGAAGAATATCGGCTGGGCGCGCAAGAGCGCCACCTACGTCTTCGAGCTGCCCAACGATGTCCGCGACCGGGATTACCACCGGCTCGAACTGATCGAAGCTTCGACGCTCAAGACGCTGGCCGCCGATTTCCGGTTCATCTCCGATCATCTGACGCCGTGGGCGGCGATCACCAAATATGCGATGCCGCCGCTGCCGGCCCCTTTGTCGCCCAAGGCGTCGCACTGGATGGAGTCGCTCGAAGGGCATCTCGCCCGTCTGGCCCGCCAGCCCGATCCGACCGCCGCCGCGAGTTGGCTCATCGGCCATCTGCCGCGGATCAAGGATGTGCTGGTCCAGGATTTCGAGAGGAATCGCGATTTCTTTCCGCTCGTATTCCCCGAGGTGGAGACCCCCGAGGTCAGCATCGTCGTGCCGGTGCACAATGAATATCCGGCGACCTTTCATTGCCTGTGTTCGCTGCTCTTTGCCCCCAACGACACTTCCTTCGAGGTGATCGTCGTCGATGACGGATCGAGCGACGCGACCGCCGAGGAGCTGGCGAAGCATCAAGGCATCACCGTGGTCGGCCGCGAGAGCGCCGGCGGCTTCGTCGAGGCCTGCAACCTGGGAGCCGGCAAGGCGCGCGGCAACTATGTCCTCTTCCTCAACAATGACTGCGAGGTGACGGCGGGCTGGCTCGACGAGCTGGTGCGTGTCTTTTCGCTGTTCCCCGATGCCGGGGCGGCCTGTTCGAAGCTGCTCTATCCCAACGGCAAGCTGCAGGATGCCGGCGGCATCGTCTATAATAACGGCCAGCCGGCCAATTACGGCCATGGCGAGAACCCCGCCGATCCGCGCTTCTCCTATTCGCGCGACGCCGATTATCTGACCGGCGCGGCGCTGATCACGCGGACCGACCTGTGGAACGAGATCGGCGGCTTCGCGCAAGAGCTCGCGCCCGCCTATTTCGAGGATACCTGGTACAGCTTCGCGGTGCGCGAGGCGGGTTACCGGACGATCTATTGCGCGACCTCCGAGGTCTATCACGTGCGCGGCGTCTCGAACGGCGAGGACGTCGACACCAAGGTCGGCCTCAAGCGCTTCCAGAAGATCAATCACCCGAAATTCAAGCGCCGCTGGCACCGCAGCTTCGCTTCGCATGCGAGCATGGATGTCGGCGCCGATAGCGCCAAGGACGGCACCGCCAAGGGCCGGGTGCTGATGATCGGCTGGGAAATCCCGATGCCCGACCAGAATGCCGGCAGCTATTCGACGGTCCAGGAAATCAGGATGCTCCAGGATCTCGGCTTCAAGGTGACCTTCCTGCCCGCGAACCTCGCCTATTTCGGCCGCTATACCGAAGACATGCAGCGGATGGGTGTCGAGTGCATCCACGCCCCCTTCTATATCTCGGTCGAGCAGTTCCTCGCCGATCGCGGCGGCGAATACGATGTCGTGCTCGCCAGCTATTACAGGATTCTCGACCCGATCGAGCCATCGATCCGGCGCCACGCGCCGCAGGCCGCTCTGGTGCTCAATATCGAGGATCTGCACTTTCTGCGCGAGATGCGCCGCGCCGTTTTCGAGGGCAGCGCCGAGCGCGAGGAAGAGGCGCATCGGCTGCGCGAAGAAGAACTGGCGGTGCTCAAGAAGCCCGATCTCATCTTCAGCTACAGCGATCTCGAGATCCTGCTCATGCAGAGCCTGCTCGGCGGCAAGCCGGCGATGGGCCGCCTGCCCTGGGTCGAGGAAACCAGGCCCGGCCCGGCGCCGTTCGCCGAACGGACCGGGCTCTGCTTCCTCGGCAGCTACAACCATCCGCCCAACGCCGAAGCCGCCGCGGCTTTCGATGCCGACATCGCGCCTTTGCTCGAACCCGGCAACGACCAGCATCTGCTGCATGTCTACGGCTCGAACTGGCCGCGCGAGGACGAGGCGGGATCCTTCGATCTGGTCAAGATCGAAGGCTTCGCCGAGAGCCTCGATGAGACCTTCGACCGGCATCGCATCTTCGCCGCGCCGCTCAGGAGCGGCGCCGGGGTCAAGGGCAAGGTGCTGGCGGCGATGGCGCGCGGCATTCCGACCATCCTTTCGCCGGTCGCCGCCGAAGGGATCCAGATCCGCGACGGCCAGGAATGCCTGATCGCCGAAAGCGCCGAGGAATGGGCCGCCGCGATCGGCAGGCTCAGCAAGGACGAGAAGCTCTGGCGGGCGATCCGCGAGGGCGGGCT
>JAIVHR010000005.1:18004-22637 GCA_020200935.1 Sphingomonadales bacterium | reverse complement strand
ATCGTGTGGTCCTCGGCCGGTATCGTCGCGCCCGGAGGCGTACCCGCCTCGACCGTTTCCGCGGCCGTATCGCCGATCAGCGCCGCGCGGCGATCGAGATAGGCGGGATCGAGCAACCCATCGATCGGCACCGTCGGCACGTCGCCGACATAGCGGTCGCGGTCGGCATACATCAGCCGGCTCGCCTCGGCGAAGAGGAACCAGGCCTCGGGGTCGTCGGGCCCGAGCGCGGCGATGTCGGTGCGTTCGAGCAGCCCGAGCAGCTGCAGGAAGCCGACCCCGCTCGAAGGCGGTGGCGGCGCGCAAACCCGGTAAGCGCGATAGGCCCGGCAGATCGGCTCGCGCTTGACCGCGCTATAATTCGCGAGATCCTCGATCGTCATCCGCCCGCCCAGCGGCCCCTGCCGTGTGCGCTCGACGATCCGCGCCGCGGTCTCGCCGCGATAGAGCGCGTCGGGCCCCTGCGCGGAAAGCCGCCGCAGGAAATCGGCATAGGCGGGATTGGCGAGCCGGTCGCCGATCTGCAGCCGGTTGCCGTCGGGGCGCGAGAAATAGGCGGCGGCCTCGGGCACCTCGAGCTGCGGGAAGCCGCGCTGCAGGAAGCGGCCGAGCCGCGGGCTGACGATGAAGCCTTCCTCGGCGGTGCGGATCGCAGCCTCGAACAAACCGTCCCAGGCCAGCGCGCCATGTTCGTCATGCGCCATCGCCAGCGCCGAAACGGCACCGGGCACGCCGGTCGCGCGGCCGCTGACCACCGCCTCGCGGAAGCCGAGCGGACTGCCGTCGGCGTCGAGGAACATCGTCGGGCCGGCCTGGGCCGGCGCCGCCTCGCGGCCGTCATAGACGGTAAGCTCGCCGCTCGCCGCGTCATAATAATGGAGGAAGGCGCCGCCCCCCATGCCCGAACTTTGCGGCTCGACCAGCGACAGCATCGCCTGCACCGCGAGCGCGGCGTCGGCCGCGTTGCCGCCGCGTTCGAGCACCGCCATGCCGGCCTCGGCGGCGAGCGGGTTGGCGGCGATCACGAAGGAGGTGGCGGCCGGCGGCTCGGCGACCGGCGTTTCGACCGGACCCGCGGCCGGGGTGCAGGCGGCACAGAACAGGGCGGAAAGGGCTAGCAGCAAGCGGATAGGGTTCATGCCGCGACCCTTAGGCGAGGCTCCCGCCGATTGTCCATCTGGCCATCGCGGCTATATCGGTTACAAGCGGCCACCAAACGAAGCCGTTCCGCAGCGGAAAGGATTCCCCATGGCTGGCCGCGTCCGCGAGCTCGAACAGTTCCCCAATCTCGTCACCATGTTCTTCACCCGCGCCGCCGAGAAGGGCGACGCACCATTCCTCTGGCGCAAGGAAGAAGGCGAATGGCGGTCGATCAGCTGGCGCGAGGCCGCCGAACAGGTCTCCGCGCTCGCCTCGGCACTCAAACGGCTCGGGCTCGAACGCGGCGACCGGGTGATGCTGGTGTCGGAAAACCGCCCCGAATTCTGCATCGCCGACCATGCGATCATGGCCGCCGGCTGCGTCACCGTGCCGACCTACACCACCAACACCGTGCGCGATCACGTCCATATCCTCGAGGACAGCCACGCCCGGGCCGCGATCGTTTCGACCGAGAAACTCGCCAACACGGTAACCCGCGCGGTGCTGCAGACCGGTCACTGCAAGACCGTGATCGGTATCGAGCCGATGAAGTTCAGCCAGGGCGGCGATGTCCGTTTCCACGACTGGGCATCGCTGCTGTCGGCAGAGGTGCCCGATGTCGAGAAGACCGCAGCCGATGCGGATTTCGGGCGCGACGATCTCGCCTGCCTGATCTACACCTCGGGCACCGGCGGCGCGCCGCGCGGGGTGATGCAGCATCACGGCGCGATCCTGCATAATTGCGAGGGCTGCGTGACCGTCATTTCCGAAGATTTCGGCTGGGACGACGAGGTTTTCCTCTCCTTCCTCCCGCTCTCCCATGCCTATGAACATACCGGCGGCCAGTTCTTCCCGATCGCACTCGGCGGCCAGATCTATTATGCCGAGGGCCTCGAAAAGCTCGCCGCCAATATCATCGAAGCGCGGCCGACGATCATGGTCGTCGTGCCGCGGCTGTTCGAGGTGCTGCGCCAGCGGCTGCTCAAACAGGTCGAGAAGCAGGGAAAGCTGCCCAATTACATGCTCAAGCGCGCGCTCGAGATCGGGGCGAAGCGCTATGAGACCGGCGCGGTGCCGCTACGCGACATGCCGATGAACTTGATCCTCGACGCGGTCTTCCGGCCCAAGGTGCGCGCGCGTTTCGGCGGCCGGCTCAAGGCGATGGTGTCGGGCGGCGCGCCGCTCAATCCCGAGATCGGCGTGTTCTTCGACGCGCTCGGCATGACGCTGCTCCAGGGCTACGGCCAGACCGAGGCGGCGCCGGTGATCAGCTGCAACCGGCCGAGCTGCGGGCTCAGGATGGATACCGTCGGGCCGCCGCTCGCCAATACCGAGGTCCGTATCGCCGAGGATGGCGAAATCCTCGTCAGGGGCGAACTGGTGATGCACGGCTATTGGGAGAATCCCGCCGAGACGGCCAAAGCGCTCCAGGACGGCTGGCTCCATACCGGCGATATCGGCCATATCGACGCGGCCGGCCGCGTCGTCATCACCGACCGCAAGAAGGACATCATCGTCAACGACAAGGGCGACAATGTCGCGCCCCAGCGGATAGAAGGGATGCTGACGCTCGAGCCCGAGATCGGCCAGGCGATGGTGGTCGGCGACAAGCGGCCCTATCTGGTCGGGCTGATCGTTCCCGATCCGGAATGGACCGTCGAATGGGCGGCAAGCAACGGCGTCCCGCACGACGAGGTCGCGCTGCGCGAAGACGACGAATTTCTGCGCGCCGTTTCGGCCGCCGTCGACCGGGTCAACAGGGATCTGGCGACGGTCGAGAAAGTGCGGCGGATCATCCTCGCCGACGAGCCCTTCACGATCGAGAACAACCAGATGACCCCGTCTATGAAGATCCGGCGCCATGTGCTCAAGGGCATCTACGGCGAACGGCTCGACGCGCTCTACGGGGGTTGAGGACGATCAACCCTGTCGGTTAACCCTGAGCCTGTCGAAGGGCGCCTCACAAAACTGAAACGGCGTTGACCTGCGGCCGCCTGCTAATCGACAGGCTCGGCCACGACGGATTGCATCGCACGAAATTCCGAAAGGTTCGGGACGCACTCCGCCGCTAGTCGCCTGCGGCCCGGAACGGCACGAAGGCGCCGAAATTGCAGAGCCCATATTCGGTACCATATTGCACATCGACCACCTCGAACTGGTCGCCTTCGCAGATCTGGGTGCTGTTGGTCCGCGTGACGATCTGCCGGTCATCGGTCAGGAACGGGCAGGCCGGTTCGATCTGGGTGCGATAGACGAGCCGCGTATTGACCGGATAGAGGATCGTGCCTTCGTCGGCGACCAGCGATCCGTTGAGGTCCCGGGTCTGGACGCAGTTCTGCGCCTCGCCGGCCGTCTTGCCTTCGAGCATCGCCGTCGCGCGCACCTGCTCGCGCGTCGGTTCGGGGCTGTCGGCGGTATAGGCGGCGCCGGCGATGGCGAGCAGCGCGGCGGCGGAGATATAGGTCAGGGCCTTGGGCATGATCATGCTCCTCTTTTCGCCCCCGAAAGACGGCAGTATACCACACTTTCGCTAGAATGCATCCTTCGCCGCGCGGCGCTCGGCCAGTTGCTCGACCGAATCGGCGCGCATGAAGGGATTGGTGGCTTTTTCGAGCGCGATCGTCGTCGGCACGGTCGCCTCGCCGCGTTCGCGCATCGCCTCCACTTCGCGCATCCGCTCGGCGAGCGCCGCATTGTCGGGTTCCGCGGTCAGTGCGAACCGCCCGTTCGCTTGGGTATATTCATGCGCACAATAGACCTTGGTCGCATCGGGGAGCGCTTCGAGCTTGCGCATATTGTCGTACATCTGCGCCGGAGTGCCCTCGAACAGTCTGCCGCAACCCATCGCGAACAGCGTGTCGCCGACAAAGGCGACCTCTTCGCCGGCAAAATGAAAGGCGATATGGCCGGCGGTATGCGCCGGAACGTCGATCACCCGGGCTTCAAGATCGCCGAACATGACCCGATCGCCGCCCTTGACCGTGCGATCGAGCGTCGGGATGCGCGCGCTTTCGGCTTCCGGGCCGGTGATCGTGCAGCCGGTCGCCGCCTTGATCGCCGCATTGCCGCCGGTGTGATCGGGGTGCCAATGGGTGTTCCAGATCTCGGTGATCGTCCAGCCGCGCTCGGCGGCGGCGGCGAGAACGGGCTCGGCGACCGCCGGATCGACGACCATCGTGCCGTTCGAATCGGGTTCGTGCACGAGCCATACGTAATTGTCGGAAAGTACCGCAATTCTGACGATTTCGAGCATGGGTCGAACCTACCGCACCGGCGCCCGCCTGTCGAATGCGTTAATCGTCTCTTTAGCCTGTTCGGGTAACCCCGCATAACCAGTGGGCTCGGGGGATACATGTGCGGCAAATAAGGCTTATTCTGGCGGCCCTCGCCATCCTGCTCGCGGCCGGGCCGGCCGCGGCGGCGGAGTCGATCGGCGAGCGCCTCTGCTATCTCCATACGGACGAGGATTCGACGCTACGTCAGGCGCTTGCCC
>JAIVHR010000005.1:0-17900 GCA_020200935.1 Sphingomonadales bacterium | reverse complement strand
CTATCGCTCTATAGCCGCGTGCCCGGCGAGGGCTGGCGCGTCCAACGCTTCGAGCCGGCCGATATCGTCGAGAATTGGCGCACCGGCTTGCGCTACGCCGTCCCGGTCGACGCGGCCGCGAGCGAGATCGCGATCGCGGTCGACCGCCCCTGGCATGTCGACGCCATCGCCCAGTTCGAGATCATGTCCCCCGCGGCGCTCGCCGCCTCGCATTATCGCAAGAGCATGCTCTATGCCGTGTTCATCGGCATCCTGACGGTGCCGATTCTCTATAATCTCGTCTTTTTCGGCGTCACCCGCGAACGCTTCATGCTCTGGCATGTCGGAATCTCGGTCGGCGTACTCGGATACGGGGTCCTGTCGAGCGGTCTCGTTTTCCTGTTCCTGCCAGATCTGCCGCTCGATGCCCGATGGCGGCTCAATATCGCCAGCATCGCGCTCTGTGTCTGCTCGATGGCGATGTTCTGCCGGAGCTTTCCCGAGCCGGGCGCGATATCGCGCTTCGTCCGCAACGGGCTGGTGGTGGCCACGCTGCCGATCCTGCTCGCCGCCGGCCTGGTTGTTTCGGGCGCCGAATTTGCCCGCCCCTGGGCCGATACCTTCTTCGTCGCGGCCGTCATCCCGCCGCTGATATTCGTCGCCGCGTCGATCGGGCAGGGTCTCATGCGCGACAGCCGGGTGGCGCGCTTCCAGGCCGCCGCCTGGACGCCGATGCTCATATTCACGACCGAGCGGATCGTCCGCAATCTCGGCATCTACGCCGCGCCCGTCGATCTCCATTTCGCGATCTATTATGCGCTCGCCTTCGAAACCGTCATTTCGGCGATCGCCGTCGCCGATCGGGTGATGGCGATCCGCCGCCAGCGCGATCGGGCGCAGGAGCGCGAAAAGGTGCTTGCCGCGCTCGCCGAGACCGACGAGCTGACCGGCCTTCCAGACCGCCGCGGCATCATGGCCGCCTTCGACGACGAGGGCGAGGCGCGCGCCTTCGCGATCATCGATCTCGACCATTTCAAGAAGGTCAACGACCGGCACGGGCACGATACCGGCGACAGGGTGCTGCGCTCGGTCGGCGATCTGCTCGCAAACTGGAGCGACATCACCGCCGGGCGGCTCGGCGGCGAGGAGTTCGTCGCCTTTCTCCACGGCGCCGATCCCGAAGCCGCCGCCGAAAGACTGCAGCGCGCGATCACAATCCGCATCGCCCGCGACGTGCCCGAGCTCGACGAGACGGTGACCGCGAGCATGGGCGTCGTGCGGATCAAACCCGGCCAGGATTTCGTCAGCGCGTATCGCGCTTCGGACAAATGCCTCTATCGGGCCAAGGAAGCCGGGCGCAACCGCGTCGTCTTCGGCCCCGATCTGCGCGTCCAGCCGCGTCTGCGCCGCGCCGCCGCCTAATGGACGGCCAAACGGTTCATCGCAGTTCAGCCACGGTTCATCGCAGCGACCCCATAGCCCGGACCATCGGGCCGCGATGAAAATGGGCGCGGGAATCGGCGGGAGCCGGCACGCGCCCAGATAGGGGAGAAGCGATGAGCGATACACAAAGCCGGATGGTCGACTGGAGCAATCCCGGCGCCCGGACGATCCTGATCAGCGCCGGTATCCTCGGCGTAAGCATAATCCTTGGCGGCTATCTGCTCGGCGACGGGCTGCTGCGGGCGCGGATGGCCGACCGATCGGTCACGGTGCGCGGGCTGGCCGAGCGCGAGGTGACGGCGGATCTCGCGACCTGGACGATTTCCTATTCGGCGCGGTCATCCGATCTGGCGGCGGCGCAGGCCGATATTGATCGCGACACCGACGCCATCCGCGCCTTTTTCGGCGAGCTCGGCTTCGAGGCCGACGCGCTGCAGCCCTCGGGGGTCAATGTCTCCGAATATAGCGACAATATGGGCGAGACGATCTACACGGTCCAGCAGCGCCTGCAGCTCCGGACCGATGACATCGCGCGCGCGCAGGCCGCGGTCGCCCGCCAGTTCGAGCTCGTGCGCCGCGGCGTGGTGCTCAGCGAAGGATCGGGCATGAGCTACGCCTTTACCGGGCTCAACGCGATCAAGCCCGAGATGGTCGCCGAGGCGACGCGCGACGCACGGACCTCCGCCGACCAGTTCGCCGAGGACAGCGACACCCAGGTCGGCGGCATCAGGAGCGCGACGCAGGGCTATTTCTCGATCGAATCGCGCGACGGCGATGCCGGCGGCTACGGCGTCGCCGACACGCCCTACAAGCTGGTGCGCGTGGTGACGACGATCGACTTCTATCTGGGATAGAACCGGAGGGCAGCCGGCCCAGTTGCAAGCAAGCCGCAATCGAGCTGCCTTGCATTGGCGCACGTCGGGACAATCCGGCGGCGGGAGGATTATTCGCTCGGTTCTTCCTCGGGCAACTCGACCGGTACGCTGCCTTCATCGCCGGTCATCTCGGCCAGCCGGGCGAGGTTGCGCGCCGCCGCCTGGCCGGCATCGCCGTCGGGTTCGAGCGCGAGCGCCCGGCTCCAGGCTTCGCGTGCCACGCCATAGGCGTTGAGCCCAATCGCGATATTGCCCGCTTCGAGCAGGCTCGCCGGATTTTCCTCGTCGAGCTCGAGCGCGCGATCGATGAAATCGCCGGCCGCCTCGAGCTCGCCCTGCCGCCGGGCGAGCGTCGCCGAGAGCAGCCAGACCAGCGGATCGTTTGGCAGCAGCGCCTGCGCGGCGGTGAGATCGGCCTGCGCCGCCGGGCCGTCGCCGAGCGCGACGAGCGCCCGCGCGCGATCGACGAGCGCCTCGCCGCGCGCGGTTTCGCCGAGCGTCTCGACGGCGAGCAATGTGTCGAAACGCGATCTCGCCGCCTCCGCATCGCCCGAGGCGAGCAGCGCATTGCCGGCCTGCGCCATCAGCGCCAGCCGGCGGCCAGCGGACGCGGACGCCGCGCCGCGATCGAAAGCCCCGACCGCCTCGTCCCAGCGCTCGGCGGCCGCATAGCCGATGCCGAGGCATTGTTCTGCATCGACGCCGCCATTTTCGAGCAGCCAGCGCGCGCCCTCGGCGATCGCCGCCTCGGGCTCGCTCGCGGAGAGTTCGGCGCAATGACCGAGGCGTCGGTTTGCCTGAGCGGGGGCCGGTGCCCGCTCCGCGCCGCGCGACTCATCGCGCCGCGGTTCGAGGATCGGATCGATGACCGGCGGTGCCGCCTGCAGCATCGCGGCAAATAACAGAAAACTCACATCAACCCTCTTCGAGACTATCGAGCAGCCATTCGAGCTGGGCCAGCATCCGGGCGATATCGGCGATGCGCGAAAGGCGGTGGTCGCCGTCCTTGACGAGCATCACATGGACATCGGCTGAACGCAGCTGGCGGGCCAGCCGGACCGAATATTCCCAGGGCACGTCGCGGTCGTTCTGGCCGTGAATCAGCCTTACCGGGCAGTCGATCGCGATCGTCGTGCCGAGCATGCGGCTCGCCTCGCCGCTCTCGAAGAAGCGCCGCGTGGTGATGGTCGGCGTATCGGCATAGTCTGAAGGCTGTTCGAGCCGTCCGTCGCGCAGGATCGCGAGCTTTTCGGCTTGGGTGAAGCCCCAGTCGGTGAAATCGGGTGCGGCGGCGATGCCGACCAGCGCCGCGACCCGCTCGGGCGCGGCGAGCGCGCAGAGCAGCATCAGCCAGCCGCCCATCGAGGAGCCGACCAACACCACCGGTCCGAGCACCAAAGCGTTGACCAGATCGAGCACATCGTCGCGCCAGTCGGTCAGCCGCTGGGCCTCGAAATCACCGCCGCTCTCCCCGCAGCCGGCATAATCGAGCAGCAGGCATCCGCGCCCCTCGGCCTCGGCATAGGCGATGATCGCCTCGGCCTTGGACCCGCTCATGTCGGACATATAGCCGGGCAGGAAAACGAGCGTCGGCCCGCGCCCTTGATGATGGCGATAGGCGAGCCGGGGCTTGTCGACGCGGTCGTGAAACTGGATCTCGGCCATGGCTCCTCTCCTCTCGCGAGCGGCGCACAGGCCCTAAACGCCCGCGCGCGTCAAGGCCATGGCGATCCGGAAGCTTCGCTGCGCACGTGACTTGGCGGCGCATGCTCCTTATATGCCCGTGCAGGATGCAGACGCCGCTCACCTCGACCAGCACTACCCCGGCTCGCCGGGGGCGGATGGTCGCGGCCTGAACGCGCCTCCCGCCGCCCGGCTTCGGGCGGCGTGGCGTCACCTCCCGAAGCCGATTATGAAACCAGACGCCGGACTTTCGGCGCGCCGGGGATTCTGCCATGCCGCCCCGAAACAGAAAGTCTGGGGACGAAGGAAAGAGTTTCGATGGGCAAACACTGGAAGATCACGCTCCCCGACGGTTCGGTCCGCGAGGTCGAGCAAGGCGCGACGCCGGCCGATGTCGCCGCCGAGATCGGGCCGGGCCTCGCCAAGGCCGCGCTCGCCGCGAAGGTCGATGGCGAGCTGCGCGACATCATGCGCCCCTTCGAGGGCGATGCCGAGCTCGCGCTGATCACCAGCCGCGACGAGGCCGAAGCGCTCGAACTCGCGCGCCACGATTATGCGCATGTGCTTGCGGAAGCCGTGCAATCGCTCTTCCCGGGCACCCAGATCACCTTCGGCCCGGCGACCGAGGACGGCTTCTATTATGATTTCGCTCCGCCCGAGGATCGCGGCCCCTTCACCGAGGAAGAGCTTCCCGAGATCGAGGAGGAGATGCGGCGCATCATCAAGGCCGACAAGCCTCTGCGCCGCGAAGTCTGGGAGCGCGACGATCTGATCGCGCGCTGGCGGAAAGACGGCGAAAGCTTCAAGGCCGAATGGGCCAAGGAACTGCCCGAAGGCGAGGAGATCACCGTCTATTGGTCGGGCGATCCCGGCGACCCGGACGGCTGGATGGATATGTGCAAGGGCCCGCATCTCGCCTCGACGGGAAAGCTCGACAGCCAGGCCTTCAAACTGACGCGCGTCTCGGGCGCCTATTGGCGCGGCGACCAGTCGAATGCGATGCTGAGCCGCATCTACGGCACCGGCTGGCTCAACAAGAAGCAGCTCGCCGAGCATCTCCACCGGCTCGAGGAGGCCGCCAAGCGCGATCACCGCAAGCTGGGCCAGGATATGGACCTGTTTCACCTCCAGCCCGAGGCGCAGGGCAGCGTCTTCTGGCATCCCAAGGGCTATCGCATCTGGCGCGAGCTCGAAGCCTATATCCGCCGGCGGATCGAGGAGGCCGGCTATCAGGAGGTCAAGACGCCCCAGCTGATGGATGCGCGGCAATGGCAGCAATCGGGCCATTGGGGCAAATATCGCGAGAATATGTTCGTCGTCCCCGACGAGACTCCCTCGACCGACGATGAAGGCCCGATCGTCTCGGGCGATGCCGATATGATGGCACTCAAGCCGATGAACTGCCCGGCGCATGTGCTGATCTTCAAACAGGGCATCAAGAGCTATCGCGACCTGCCGATCCTGATGGCCGAGATGGGCTGCTGCCACCGCAACGAGCCGCATGGCGCGCTGCACGGACTGCTTCGCGTCCGGCAGATGACGCAGGATGACGGCCATATCTTCGTCAGCGAGGACCAGCTTGTCGACGAGGTGCGCCGTTTCTGCGAGCTCACCGACCGGGTCTATCGCGATCTCGGTTTCGAATCCTACGCGATCAAGCTCGCGCTACGCCCCGACGAGCGTTTCGGCTCGGACGAGGATTGGGACAAGTCCGAAGCCGAATTGCGCGAGGCGGTGATCGAGGCCGGTATGGCGACAAAGGAATATGGCTGGGAGGAGCTGCCCGGCGAGGGCGCCTTCTATGCGCCGAAGCTCGAATGGCACCTGACCGACGCGATCGGCCGCACCTGGCAGGTCGGCACGATCCAGTCGGACCGAGTTCTGCCCGAACGGCTCGATGCGAGCTATGTCGGCGAGGATGGCGAGCGCCACCGGCCGGTGATGCTCCACCGCGCGGTGATCGGCACCTACGAACGCTTCATCGGCATCCTGATCGAGCATAATGCCGGCAATCTCCCGCTCTGGCTGGCGCCGGTGCAGGCGGTGGTGGCGACGATCGTTTCCGACGCCGACGAATATGCCGGCGAGGTCCTGGCCAGGCTCGAGGCCGCCGGGCTGCGCGCCGAGGGCGACCTCAGGAACGAGAAGATCAACTATAAGGTGCGCGAACATTCGCTCGCCAAGGTTCCGAACCTGCTGGTGGTCGGCAAGCGCGAAGCCGAACAGGGCACGATCGCGCTGCGCCGGCTCGGCGCCGACGAGCATCAGAAGGTGATGAGCCTGGACGAGGCGGTCGCGATGCTGAAGGCCGAGGCGACGCCGCCCGATCTGCGCTGAGCGGCGCGGATACACGATGCTCGCACTCGGCTGCCTGCTCCCCCTTATATTCGGGCTGGGCGGCCTTCTGCTGGGCGCGTGGCTCGGCGGCGATGCATGGACAATCTGGGGCGGGATCATCGGCCTCCTGCTCGGCACCGTCCCGCCCATCCTCACGCTCGTCGCTCTCGCGAAGGCTAAAGGCAAGCGCTGACGCTTCGCACCGGCCTGATGTCCCACCAGTAGCGATCTCGCCCGCCGGTGGCATTTGACTCCACTCTGCGCCTGCATCCGCGTGGCGCCCGAAGCATCTACAAGCATCTACCCGCGCGGAAACGCTTGGATTCCGCCCCGCGCTCCCATATATTGGTTGGCTCGAACGCTCATACACAGGAGAAACAGCTATACGTCCCCCCATGACCCGCCGCCCTGCGGCCCCGCCGATGAACGGCCCGCGCTACAATGAATTCATCCAGTCCGCCAAGGTGCGAGTCATCGACGAGAATGGCGACAATCTGGGCGTCATGCTGACCGAAGAAGCGATCGAGCAGGCCGGCGAAGTCGGCCTTGACCTCGTCGAGGTCTCTCCCAATGCCGATCCGCCGGTGGCGAAATTCCTCGATGTCGGCAAATACAAATACGAGGCCCAGAAAAAGGCCAATCTGGCGCGCAAATCCCAGAAGACGCAGGACGTCAAGGAGATCAAGATGCGCCCGAACATCGACGATCACGATTACGACGTGAAGATGAAGAAGGTGTTCCAGTTCATCGAGGACGGGGACAAGGTGAAGGTCACCTTGCGCTTCCGCGGCCGCGAAATGTCGCACCGCGAACTCGGCATGAATCTCCTAGATCGCGTGCGCGACGACACCAGCGAGACCGCCAAGGTCGAGGCCCAGCCGCGCATGGAAGGCCGCCAGATGCTGATGGTGCTGGCACCCCGCTGATCGTTGCGCCATGGCGCGGTGCATGGGTGCCGCGCCGCGATTCGCATTCCCGCTGTTCCTGCTCGGCAGCGCCGTGCTGTCGGCCGGGCCGCTGCTCGTGCGGCTGGCCGATGTCGGGCCGACGCAATCGGCCTTCTGGCGGCTGGCGATCGGCGCGCCGCTGCTGTTCCTGCTGGTCCGGGCGGTCGAAGGGCGACAAGCGCGGCTGGCTTCGGTGCCGCATGCGGGATGGCTCACGCTCGCCGGGCTCTTCTTCGCCGCAGACCTCGCCGCCTGGCATTTCGGCATCGCCCGCACGACGCTGGCCAATTCAACCTTGCTCGCCAATTCGACCGCCTTCCTCTTCCCGGTCTGGGGCTATTTGGTGATCCGCAAATGGCCGACGCGGCAGGCGGGCGTCGCGCTTGTCCTGGCGGCCGCCGGCATCGCGATCCTTGCCGGCCGATCGGCGAGCCTGTCGCCGGCCCACCTGTCGGGCGACCTGCTCTGCCTGCTCGCGGCGGTCTTCTACACCGGCTATCTGGTCGTCATGCAGCGCACGCGGCGCGGCACGACGGCGCTCGGCGCGCTGGCCTGGGCGACCCTGGCCGGCGCAGCGATCCTGCTGCCCGTGGCGCTGATCGCGCCCGGCGCATTCTGGCCGCGGGACTGGACGCCGCTCGTCATCCTCGCTCTGTCGAGCCAGCTGCTCGGCCAGGGGCTCATCATCTATGCGCTGCCGCATCTGCCGCCGATCGCCAGCGGGCTGGGGCTGCTGATCCAGCCGATCTTCTCGGCCTCTTTCGGCTATGGCTGGTATGGCGAAATACTGGCGCCGTCCGATCTTGCCGGCATGGCGATCATCTTCATCGCCATCCTGCTGGTCAGGAGCCGCGGCGCGACGGCGAAACGGGTCGAAACGCGAACGCCGCCACTACTCGGCGGGGCGCAGGCGCCGGACTAGCCTTCGGGGTCGTGCACCCGGGCGAAGTGCCCGTAGCTGCCGTCGAGATCCCATTCGGGATCGGTCTTTACCTCAACCCCGGCCGCTTCGAGCCGTTCGATCAGCCCCTTGAGATCGTCGACCCGCAAATTGATCATGAAGGCCTTGTCGGCGGCGAAATAGTCGCTGTCGCGCTTGAAGGGCGCGAAGACCGTCGGCCCGGCGAGTTGCTGCCAGAGGCTGTCATGCCCGCCGATCCCGAAATGCTCCCGATACCATTTGGTCAGCGCGTCCGGGTCGTCCGCCCGAAAGAAAAGCCCGCCCAGTCCCGTCACCGCCATCGCTCGCCTCCCTGTTGTGTTGCGAAAATGCCGCATTTACGAAGACTTCGGTCATAGCAGCCCGATGGCCAATGGAAAATCAATCGGTCCACTCCTAGGGCTGCGCGCACGAACTGGTTTCTATTTAAAATGGAGTTTGTACCGTGCGTCGTTCGTTGCTTCTCGCCTCCGCCGCCCTCGTCATGGCCGCCGCCCCCGCTGTCGCGCAGGATGCCGAAACGCCCACCGACATCGTCGAGAATGCCGACCCGACCGACGATTCCGACACCGGCCCGGCCGAAGAGAATGTCATCGTCGTTACCGCCCAGGGCCGCACGCAGCAGCTCAAGGACGTGCCGATCGCGGTCAACGCGATCAACAGCGAGAGCCTCGAACTGTCGGGCGCCAACGATCTGCGCCAATTGAACCAGCTCGCCCCTTCGCTGCTCGTTTCCTCGACCGGCTCGGAGGCCAACGGCTCCGCCCGCATCCGCGGCGTCGGCACGGTCGGCGACAATCCCGGCCTCGAAAGCTCGGTCGCGGTGTTCATCGACGGCGTCTATCGCTCGCGCACCGGCGTCGGCCTCAACGAGCTCGGCGCGATCGACCGGGTGGAGGTGCTGCGCGGACCGCAGGGTACGCTGTTCGGGCGCAATGCCTCGGCGGGCCTCATCAACATCGTCAGCCGCGCGCCTTCCTTCAGCGAGGAAGGCAGCGCTTCGGCGACCTACGGCAATTACGATCACTATCGCCTCGAGCTCGGCCTGACCGGGCCGATCGGCGACAGCGATATCGCCTATCGGCTGGACGGCGTCTATGTGCATCGCGACGGCTTTTACGACGATGTCGTCAACGGCACCGAGATCAACGACCGCGACCGCTATTTCGTCCGCGGCCAGCTGCTCTGGGAAGCCAATCCAGATCTCGAATTCCGGCTGATCGGCGATTACACCACGCGCGAGGAGAATTGCTGCGCGGCGGTTTATGCGACCCCCGACATCGCGCCGGCCAATGCCGGGCTGCTCGATCCGTCCAACCCGATCATCCCGGTGTTGACCGCGCTCGGCCTCGAAATCCCGAACCGGGACGATATCTATGAGCGCAACGTCTCGATCACGCCGGGGCGCAGCTATGCCGGCGAGACCGAGGATTGGGGCATCTCGCTCCAGGGCGACTGGGACCTCGGTTTCGGCGAACTGACCTCGATCACCGCCTATCGCGAATATGAGGCGGGCCAGGCCGGCGACCTCGATTACGGCACCGTCGACATTCTCTATCGCGCCGATGACGGCGACCAGTTCCGCCGATTCGAGACCTTCAGCCAGGAATTGCGGCTGCAGGGCGAAGCCTTCGGCGGGACGCTCGACTGGCTGGTCGGCGCCTATTACGCCAACGAAGACCTGACCTTGCGCGAGAATCTCAAATTCGGAAGCCAGTATGGCGCCTTCGCGCCCTGCCGGGTCGTGCTCGGGGTCAGCCCCGCCATCGTCGATCCCTCGCAATCAGGCTGCCTGAGCCCGATCGGCCGGGCGCTGCTGACCGCATTCCAGCCCTTCGGCCCGGCGACCCAGACCCTGCTCGAAGGCCTTGACCGCCTCGCCACGGTCAACAATGTCGGCGACGAAGGCACCGAATATTATCAGAACAGCGAGAATTTTGCCGTCTTCACGCATAATATCATCCGGCTGAGCGACGAGTTCGATCTTACGCTGGGCGGCCGCTACACGACCGAGAACAAACGCTTCAGCGCCGATTTCAACAATAGCAACACGATCTGCCCGGCTCAGCGCGCGGCTTTGTCGCCGCTGCTCGCCGTCCCCGATCTGGCGGCGGCGGCCGGCGGTCTCATCGCGCTCACTTGCCAGGGCAACTCGACTTCGGAACTGAACGGCCTCAATCTCGCCGACAGCCGCGAGGAGGACGAATTCACCGGCACGGCGATCTTCTCCTGGCGGCCGACCGACGACCTTCTAACCTATGCGAGCTATTCGCGCGGCTACAAGGCGGGCGGTTTCAATCTCGACCGTTCGGCGCTCAACAATCCGGTGTTCAGCCCGGCCGTCGCCGGCTCGACCGCGGCGCTCCAGTTCGACCCAGAGATCGTCGACGCCTTCGAGATCGGCGCCAAATATTCGCGCCCGGGCTTCACGCTGAACGGGGCGATCTTCCGGCAGGAATTCTCCAACTTCCAGCTCAACACCTTCAACGGCACGGTCTTCCTCGTCCAGAATATCAATAGCTGCGGCACCGATCTCGGCGGTGCGGACGGCGACGCCGATCCGGCGACCGGCGCCTGCTCGCCCGACGATGTCCAGCCGGGCGTGATCTCGCAGGGCGTCGAGCTCGAGGCGACCATTTCGCCCTCGCCCTATTTCCGGGCGACCGCCGGGCTGACCCTCGCCGACACCAGCTACGAGAATGATCTGATCGGCAGCGACAGCGGCGCGCCGCTCGATCCCGCGCTCGGGCTGCTGCCCGGCGATAATATGTCGAACGCGCCCGGAACGGTGGTCACCGGCTCGGTGACCTGGACGCCGCCGATCGGCAACAGCGGCCTTTCGGGGCTGGTCTATGTCGATACGCGGATGACCAGTGACTATAACACCGGATCGGACCTGTTCCCGCAGAAGGAGCAGGACAGCTACGTCCTCGTCAATGCGCGGGTCGGACTGCGCGGCCCGGACAATCTCTGGAGCCTCGAATTCTGGGCGCAGAATCTGTTCGACGAGGATTACACCCAGGTCGCCTTCTCCTCGCCCTTCCAGGCGCCGAACCAGATCTATTCGGCCTATCTCGCCGAGCCGCGCACCTATGGCGTAACCGTCCGGACGATCTTCTAGGGGCGTAGGCCCATTCCGTCATCGCGGCGGAAGCCGGAATCTTGTGCAGCGTGGCAAGAGGTTACTCCCCGACCGCATGAGATTCCGGCCTGCGCCGGAATGACGCCGGGAGCAGACAAATGCCGTTGATGCTCCATCCAAACCCCGCCATGGTCGCAGCCCATGGCGCTTGATTCCCTCATGGTGAAAATCGCGGTGATCGGCGTCGCCGGCGTCGGCGCGCAATGGATCGCCTGGCGCACGCAAAAGCCGGCGATCGCGCTGATGCTGATCGTCGGCATCCTGATCGGCCCGGTCAGCGCGATGATCCCGCATGAATATTTCCGCGGAGGCCTGATAAATCCCGAAAGAGATTTCGGGGCCCTGATGGACCCCATAATCAAGCTCGCCGTCGCCGTGATCCTTTTCGAAGGGGGGCTGAGCCTCAATTTCCGCGAATTGAGACATGCCGGATGGGCGGTGATGCGGATGGTCGTGATCGGGGTGCCGGTCGGCTGGGTGCTGGGAACGCTCGCCGTCCATTATGGCGCCGGGCTCGACTGGGGCATAGCGGCGCTGTTCGGCGGCATCCTCGTCGTCACCGGGCCGACGGTGATCGGGCCGATGCTGCGCTCGCTGCGGGTCGGCGCGCGGGTCTCGAACATCCTCAAATGGGAAGGCATCGTCAACGATCCGATCGGCGCCTTGCTCGCCGTCTTCATCTTCGCCTACCTCACCTATGGCGGCGCCGGGACGAGCATCGCGGGAATCACCTTCGACGTGCTGGCCTCGACCTTCCTCGCCGCGGTGCTCGGCGCGGCGCTCGGCTGGGCGGTGACCTGGTTCTTCCCGCGGGGCTACGTCCCCGAATTTCTGAAGGCGCCGATGCTGCTGATCCTCGTCGTCGGCAGCTTCGTCATCGCCGACGTCGTCCAGCACGAGACCGGACTCGTCACGGTGACGGTGATGGGCGTCGTGATGGCCAACCGGCCGATGTTCTCGAGCCATGCGCTGCGACGCTTCAAGGAGGACCTGGCGGTGCTCCTGATCTCGGGCGTCTTCATCCTCTTGTCGGCGACGCTCGATTGGGAGGTCATCACGAGCTTCCAGTCGAGCTCGGCCGATCCGTTGGTCGGCATTATCCGCTTCACCGGCTTCCTGCTGCTGCTGCTGTTCATCGTCCGGCCGCTGACCGTGCTAACGGCGCTGGCCTTTTCGAGCGTGCCCTGGAACGAGCGGCTGTTCATCGCCTGGATCGCGCCGCGCGGCATCGTCGCCGTCGCGATCACCGGTCTGTTCGCGCTGCGGCTGGTCGATTACGGCATCGAAGGGGCCGAGGCGCTGATACCGCTATCCTTCGGCGTCGTCATGGCGACGATCTTCGCGCACGGCTTTTCGGCGGGCTGGTGGTCGCGCCGGCTAGGCCTCGACACCGGCGCGAAGAACGGCGTGCTGATCGTCGGCGCCAATCGCTGGACGATCGATTTCGGCGTGTTGCTGAGGAAGCTCGATATTCCGGTGACGATCGCCGACACCTCGCAATATGCCCTGCGCGCGGCCCGTCGCCGCGAGCTCGAAGTCTATCGCGGCGACATTCTCGATGAAGTGACGCGCGAGCATCTCGATCTCGGCCAGTTCCAGGAGCTTATCGCGGCAACCGACAATGACGCCTATAACGCGCTGATCTGCGACGATCTCGGCCCCGAGATGGGGTACGATTCGGTAAGCCAGATCAGCGCCGACGGCGACAAGGGGCCGCTGCGATCGCGCGGCCGGGTGCTGATGAGCGAAAGGCTAACGATCGACGATCTGTTGAAGGCCGAGGATGCCGACTGGGTGTTCAGCCGCACCAAGGTCACCGAGAAATTCACCCTCGACGACCTCAAGAAGCAGATCGATTCCCAAGCCCAGCTGATCTGCGTGATGCGCCCCGGCAAGCGGCTATTGTTCTTCTCGACCGAGGCGCGGCCGGTGGTCGAGCCCGGCGACATCGTCGTCAGCTACGGCCCGCCCGAATCGCCCGAGGCGCACAAGGAAAAGCGCGAGAGGGACCCCAAGCCGCTGCCGGCGTGAGGCTATTCGATCCGTTGAAAGGCCGAGGGGCAAGCTGCGCGATGACCTCTGAAGCCGCTCCGGTCCCTCCTACGTCACCCCGGACTTGATCGGTGATTGTCCCGTTCGAACATGGAGGTCCTCGGTTTCCCGCGAAGGCGGGAAAACATAGCTCTCCTCCATGTCTCGACGGGATAGTTGCCGACTTGATCCGGGGTCCAGGGCGGCAGGCGATGGCCCTTGCGGCTCTGGATGCCGGATCAATTCCGGCATGACGTCATTCGATAGCTTCGGAACAGCCGCTACGCGGCCGCCCGGTCAGCGTCCTCGGGCAACGCGGCCGCTTCGAGCAAACGGTTCTTCAGCGCCTTCATTCGCTGCTGCCGGGTGATCTTCTCGCCGAGCAGGTCGGTGACGTAGAAGGTATCGACGGCGCGCTCGCCATAGGTCGCGATGTGCGCCGAATGGATCGTCGTCTTTGATTCGAACAGAGCGCGGGCGAGGCCGTAAAGTAGCGCGGGCCGGTCGAGCGCATTGACCTCGATCACCGTGTAGCGGTTGGACGCCCGGTTATCGATCAGCGCCAGCGGCTCGATATGGAAGGCGTCGGCGCGCGGTCGAGGCAGCGGCCGGGCCTCGAGCTTCTCTTCGAGCTTGTGGCGGTTGGCGAGCGAGTCGCGGATCGCGGTATCGAGCCGCTCGAGCTGGTCGGGCTCGTCGAAGGGCCGGCCGAGCGGATCCTGGACCAGGATGTTGTCGAGCACCATGCCGTCGCGCGTCGTGTAGATCCGCGCATCGACGATCGTGCCGCCGGCCATGTGGACCGCCCCGGCGAGCCGGTAGAACAATCCCGGATGGTCGGCGGCATAGACGCTCGCCCAGGTCGCCTCGCGCTCGTCGTCGGGCCGGGTGACGATCGACAGCGCGTCGCCCGCGCGCTCGGCCGCGGCGACCTGGCGCGCATTATGTTCGGCGACCTCGCAGCTCTCGGCAATCCAGTAGGCTTCGGGCAAGCGTTTGAAATAGGCGGCGCGGGCGGCCTTGTCCCAGTCGGAGAGGCGTCCCGCCAGTTCCGCCTTGGCATCGAGGATCCTTTCCTCGCGGCCCTGCTGCTTGTGGCCCAGCCGCAGGCTCTCTTCGGCGAGCTGATAGAGATCGCCGAGCAACTGCCGCTTCCAGGCGTTCCACACCCCCGGTCCGACGGCGCGGATATCGACCACGGTCAGCGCGAGCAGCAGCTTGAGCCGTTCGGGGCTCTTCACCGCGCGGGCGAAATCCTCGATCGTCTTGGGATCGGCAAGATCGCGCTTGAAGGCGGTCGCCGACATCAACAGGTGCCAGCGCACCAGCCAGGCCACGGTCTGTGTCTCGCCCGGATCGAGCCCCAGCCGCGGGCCCAGCTCCTCGGCGATCTCGGCGCCGATCACCGAATGATCGCCGCCGCGGCCCTTGGCGATATCGTGCAGCAGCACCGCGACATAGAGCGCGCGGCGCGAAACCAGGCCCTTCATGATCTGTGTCGCGATCGGATGGTCCTCGGGGAGCTCGCCGCGCTCGATCTTCGCCAGCAGCCCGATCGCCCGGATGGTGTGCTCGTCGACCGTATAATGGTGGTACATGTCGAACTGCATCTGCGCGACGACCTTGCCGAAATCGGGCACGAAGCGGCCGAACACGCCGGCTTCGTTCATCCAGCGCAGCACCGTCTCGGGGTCGCGCGGGCTGGTCAGTAGGTCGAGGAACAGTGCGTTGGCGCGATTGTCCTCGCGGATCGTCGCCGCCAGATGTTCATCGCGCGCCGCCTGCCGCATCGCCAGCGGATGGATCTCGAGCCGGTGCCGGTCGGCGAGCGCGAACATCTCGATCAGCCGCACCGGATCCTCCTCGAAGAAATCCTCCTCGGGCACGGCGAGCCGGCCGCGATCGAGGACGAAGCCGTTCAATTTGCGCGGACGGCGGCGGATCGTCGGCATGATGAAGCGCCGGCCCTGCCGGCCATATTGCTCGTCGAGATGGGCGAGGAACACGCCGGTCAGGTCGCCGACCTGTTTCGCGATCAAGAAATAATGCTGCATGAAGCGTTCGACCGCGGGCTTCCCGGCCTGGTCGGCATAATCCATCCGCCGTGCGATCTCGGTCTGATAGTCGAAGGTCAGCCGTTCCTCGGGCCGGTCGGTGATGAGGTGGAGATGGCAGCGCACGGCGAGCAGGAAGCGCCGCGCCTTGCGGAATTCGCGCAATTCGTCGGCGGTCAGCAGCCCCCGCTCGACGAGATCGCCGAGATCGCGGACGCGGTGGACATAGCGGCCGATCCAGAACAGCGCGTGAAGATCGCGCAAGCCCCCCTTGCCGTCCTTGACGTTGGGCTCGACGACATAACGGCTGTCGCCCATCCGCGCGTGCCGCGCGTCGCGCTCCTCGAGCTTGGCGGCGGTGAATTCCTTGGCCGATCCCTCGACGATCTCGGAGCGGAAGCGCGCCGCCGTCTCGTCGTAAAGCGCCTCGTCTCCCCAGATGAAGCGTGCCTCGAGCATCGCCGTGCGGATCGTCATGTCGTGCCGGGTGAGGCGCACCGTATCCTCGACCGAGCGCACTGAATGGCCGACCTTCAGCCCCAGATCCCAGAGCGTGTAGAGCATCGATTCGATGACCTGCTCGCCCCAGGCCGATTGCTTGTAGGGGGTGAGGAATCCGATATCGAGATCGGAATGCGGCGCCATCTCGCTGCGTCCGAAGCCGCCGAGCGCGATCAGCGCCAGCCTTTCGGAGGATGACGGGTTGCTGATCGGATAGAGCCGGTCGACGGTGAAATCATAGAGCAGCCGGAGCAGCTGATCGTAGAGAAAGGCGTAGCTCCCTGCGATGATCGTGCCGCTGGTCGGCATCTCGGCGAGCCGCCGGGCGATCTCTTCGCGACCGGCGTCATGTGCCTCGGCGAGCACTGCAGCGCCGGCCTTGCGCGTCGCGACGGTATCGCCGGCCTCGACCTCGCCCAGCCGGGCGGCGACCGCGCGGCGATCGATGATTTGCTTGCGGTGCTTTACCTTTGCGTAGGCCATCGCCGCCAACTTAGGAGCCGTCGCCCTCCTCTGCCAGCCGCTTGAGCCGATAGACCAGCTCGAGCGCGTCGCGCGGGCTGAGATCGTCGGCATGGATCGCCTCGAGCGCCTCGCGCAGCGGATCGGCCGTCGGCTCGGCGGCGGGCTCGGCGGCGAACAGCGGCAGATCGTCGAGGCCGGTCGCGATGCCGCCGGTCTCGGCGCGCCCGGCTTCGAGCTTCGCGAGCACCGATCCGGCGCGCGCCAGCGTCTTTGGCGGAAGCCCGGCGAGCTTGGCGACGGCGAGGCCGTAGCTGCGGTCGGCGGGCCCTTCGGCCAGTTCGTGGAGCAGCACGAGATCGCCCTTCCATTCTCGCGCCCGGACATGGTGGAGCGAGAGCGCGTCGAGGCGTTCGGCGAGCCGGGTCAGCTCGTGATAATGGGTGGCGAAGAGGCAGCGGCAGCGATTGACGTCATGCACCGCCTCGACCACCGCCCAGGCGATCGCGAGGCCGTCGTAAGTGGAGGTGCCGCGGCCGACCTCGTCGAGGATGACGAAGCTCGCCTCGGTGGCCTGGGCGAGGATCGCCGCGGTCTCTACCATCTCGACCATGAAGGTGGATCGGCCGCGGGCGAGATTGTCCGAGGCGCCGACGCGGCTGAAGAGCTTGTCGACGGTGCCCAGCCGAGCCTTGGACGCGGGGACGTAGCTGCCCGCCTGGGCGAGCACGGCGATCAGCGCATTCTGCCGGAGGAAGGTCGATTTGCCGCCCATATTGGGGCCGGTGACGAGCCACAGCCGCTCTTCGGGCGAAAGCCCGCAATCATTGGCGACGAAACGCTCGCCGCCCGCCTCGACCGCGGCCTCTACGACCGGGTGGCGGCCGCCTTCAACCTCGAAACAGGGATGATCTGCGAGCGAGGGCCGTGCCCAGCCGCCCTCGGCCGCGCGCTCGGCCAGCGCAGCGCCGACATCGAGCCGGGCCAGCGCATCGGCGGTGGCGGCGATCCGCGCCTGGTCGGCGAGTGCCGTCTCGATCAGCTCCTCGAGATGCGCGGCTTCGGCGGCGAGCGCATGGGCGCCCGCCTGGGTGACCCTCTGCGCCTCGTCGTGGAGCGCCGGGGCGTTGAAGCGGACGACCCCGGCGAGGGTCTGGCGATGGGTGAAACCCGAATCGCTCGCCATCAGCGGGTCGGCATGCTTGGCGGGCACCTCGATATGATAGCCGAGAACGTTATTATGCTTGATTTTCAGGCCCTTGATGCCGGTCTTGTCGCGATAGTCGGCTTCGAGCCCGGCGATCGCCTTGCGCCCCTTGCCCGATGTCGCGCGCAGATCGTCGAGCGCGGCGTCATAGCTTTCGGCGATATAGCCGCCCTGCGCGGGGTCGATCGGCGGTTCGGGGACGAGCGCGCGCGCAAGCCGGTCGGTCAGCGCGCCGTGGCCGGTGAGATCGGGCAGCAGCCGGGCGAGCAGGCCGGGCGGAGATTCGATACGGGCGAGCC
>JAIVHR010000101.1 GCA_020200935.1 Sphingomonadales bacterium | reverse complement strand
GGCCTATATGAGCCCGGTGGTTTACGGCGACGCGGGGTCGGCGGATGTCGGCGCCTGGCTGGTCTCCTATATGCTCGTCGACGGCAAGATGCGCGGGCTGTTCTCGCTGCTGTTCGGCGCCAGCATGATGCTGGTCATCGAGCGCGCCGAGATGAAGGGCGAGAGCGCCGCCAGGATCCATTACAGCCGGATGGTCTGGCTGGCGCTGTTCGGGCTGTTCCATTTCTTCTTCATCTGGTGGGGCGACATATTGTTCCTCTATGCCGCGATCGGCAGCCTCGCCTTCCTCTTCCGCCACCGCACGCCCGAAAGACTGATCAGCCTGGCGCTGATGATCTACTTCGTCGGCGCCGTGCTCTGGACGGCCCTGATGGGCAGCCTGTTCTTCCTCGAAAACGCGGCGCTGGCGCCGGGCGCCGACGCCGAGACCGTGCGCTCCTACGAGGAGATGATGGAGGGCTTCCCCTTCTCGGCCGAAAAGGTCGCCGAGGAGGTCGCGATCCATCGCGGCGGCTATGCCGATATCGTCGCGCACAAATTCACAAACACGGCGCTCCAGCCCCTGACCAGCGTCCTCCAGGCCGGCTTCGAGACCTTGCCGCTGATGCTGCTCGGCATGGCGCTGCTCAAGAACGGCTTCATGCTCGGCGAATGGAAAGTCGCCGCCTATCTCCGGATCGCGGCATGGCTGCTGCCGATCGGACTGGCGATCACCGGCGCCATCGCCTGGATCGTCATCGCCTCGGGCTTCGATCCGCTGACCGTGATGAATGCGGCGATCGCCTGGACCTACCCGCCGCGGCTGATGATGACGATCGGCTATGCGGCGTTGCTCGCGATCCTGATCGGGCGTTTCGCGGCGAGCCCCGTGATGGCGCGCGTCGCCGCCACCGGCCGCGCCGCCTTCACCAACTATCTCGGCACCAGCATCGTCATGACGACGATCTTCTACGGTTACGGGCTCGGGCTCTATGGCGAGGTCGGGCGGATCGAGCTCTATCTCTTCGTGCTCGGCGCCTGGGCGCTGATGCTGCTCTGGTCGAAGCCCTGGCTCGATCGATTCCGCTTCGGACCGCTCGAATGGCTCTGGCGCAGCCTGGCGCGGATGGAGCTCCAGCCGATGCGCAAACAGAGGGCCTGCCGATTTTAATTGCGAATTAGTCTCAATAGCGGTAGATCATCGCCATGGTTGTCTGTGTCTGCAACGCGATTCGCGAGAAGGAAATTCGGGACGCCGCCCGCAAGGGGGCGCAAACCCCCTCGACCGCCTATGCCGCGCTCGGCCGGCGCGCGCGCTGCGGACAATGCGTCTCGTTCGCACGCCAGATCATCCAGTCCGAAACTGCGACTGCCTAGCAAACGCAGCTGTAACCCGCGGAAAAGCTGGGCTTGCGGGGTTTAAACCCGGCTGGCAATCGGCTATAAGGATGCCTCCCGCATGCATGGAGGCCGCGATGAAGGGTGACGAAAAGGTCATCGAATTCCTGAACGAAGCGCTCAAGAACGAGCTCACCGCGGTCAACCAATATTGGCTGCATTACCGGGTGCTCGATAACTGGGGCGTCGCCAAGCTCGCCAAATTCGAACGCGAAGAATCGATCGACGAGATGAAGCATGCCGACAGATTGTCCGAGCGCATCCTGTTTCTCGACGGGTTGCCCAATTTCCAGCTGCTCGGGCGGCTGCGCGTCGGCGAGACGGTCGAGGAGATCCTGAAGGCCGATCTCGAGCTCGAGAATGAGGCGATCCCCCATCTGCGCGATGCGATCGAGCATTGCGAAAAGGTCCGCGACTATGTCAGCCGGGATCTCTTCGCCGAGATCCTCGACAATGAGGAAGATCATGTCGACGAGCTCGAAAAGCAGTTCGACATGATCGAGCGGATGGGCCTCGAAAATTACATCCAGCTGCAATCGGAGCATGCCGAGGGCTGATCTCCGGGCGGTGCGGCGCATCGCCCTGTTCGTTCGTCGACCGATCACGACATTCGTCGAAACCCGTCCGTCCTTCACCTAATCGCCGATTGCCGTCGGCGGCGGCCATGCGAGCATTCGCGTTGCAAGGGGGTCCGGTGGCCTCCGCCACGGGGAGCCGATCGATGCTGGCGCGGGCGCGCGAGACTATCGAGCGAATGCTCGGAGCCGAAAGCTACGACCGGTTCTTCGACGAAGTGGTCGGACAGCAGCCGCTCTTCATCGCCGACGATTCGCAGCGGCAACGGCTGACGCTCTTCCCCGGGAACACGCGGCAGACCATTCTCGCCGCCTATGACAGCCGCTCCTCGCTTCTGACCCATCATGCCGCTCGTCCAACGGGACCGGCGCCCGGCCGCCGGCGGGCGGGCAGCGCGGCCGAGTTCGCGGCGCTGATCGCCGAGCACCATCGCAACGGGCACACGGTGCGCATACCCGATGCCGCCCCGCTGTTTCCGGCGCTGGCGCGCTGCGTCCGTGCCCTGGAGGCGGTGCTTCTGGTCAGGGTCGAAGCCGAACTCTTCTGGAGCTCCGAGGGGCTCAGCGCACCGGTACATTACGACAATAGCGACATCATCGCGATCCAGCTCTTCGGGGCAAAGCGCTGGTGGGTATCGACCCGGCCCTCGTCGCTGCCCAATCCCTGGAAGCTCGCCGGCGAGCGCGCATCGGAACTCGGGCCGGCACGGCATTACGACATGACGGCCGGAGATCTGCTCTATATTCCCCGCGGTACGCTCCACAC
>JAIVHR010000267.1 GCA_020200935.1 Sphingomonadales bacterium | reverse complement strand
CGGCTGACCGGCTCGTGATAGGCGATGATGGCGAGCGTCTCGAGCGCGGCGCGCGAGAGCTTGCGCGGCTCGTCGCGCTCGCGCCGCAGCACATGCGCCATGTCGGGCGCGGTCTCGAAATGCCAGCGCGAGCCGCGCTTGACGAGCGCGAAGCCGCGATCGGCATATTCCTCTTCGAGCCGTTCGAGCACCGCCGGAACGTCGACATCCTCGCCGACCGCCTGGGATATCTCGTGCAAGGTCAACGATTCCTCGCTGGCGAAGAGCACCGCCTCGACGGCGCGCGAGGTGTCGTCGCGCTCACCCATCAGGCCGCCCTTACCAGCAATTCGTCGAACGCCTCTTCCTGCTGCAGCGAGAGCTTGCCCTGGCGCGCCAGCTCGAGCGCGGCGAGGAAGCTCGAGGCGAGCGCCGACCTGCGATAGCCGGCGTCGCTGCTGTCGGGGAGGAAGCTCAGCAGCGAGGTCCAGTCGACCGCCGTGCCGAGCATCCGTTCGAGCCGGTCGATCGCATCCTCGAGCGTCATCACCGGCCGGTGGGCGACGACATGGACGGCGGGCTCGCTGCGCGCCCGGAGAGCGCCATAGGCCGATATCAGGTCGTAGATCTCGGCCTTCCATTGCGTATTGCGGACGACATGGATGCCTTCGGGATCGCCGCGCAGGAAAATGTCGCGGCCGATCCGGTTGCGCGCGAGCAGCCGCGCGCCGGCCTCGCGCATCGCATTCAGCCGCTGGAGCCGAAGCTGGAGCCGTAGCGCGAGCTCCTCGGGGCTCGGATCGGCCTCTTCCTCCTTGGGCAGCAGAAGGCAGCTCTTCAGATAGGCGAGCCAGGCCGCCATCACGAGATAGTCGGCGGCGATCTCGAGCTTGAGCATCTTGGCGTCGGCGATGAAGCGCAGATATTGCTCGACCAGCTCGAGGATCGAAATCTCGCGCAGATCGACCTTCTGGGTCCGCGCCAGGCTCAGCAGCAGGTCGAGCGGGCCTTCCCAGCCGTCGATATCGAGCGTCAGCCGCTCGGATTCAGCGATCTCGGGCGATTCCTCGAAGAATTTCGGATCGGCCTCGCTCATGCGAGCGACAATAGACGGTCCCGCTTGTCGATCAAAGCCGCGAATGCCTCCTTATCCCCGGATTTCTGCGGCTTATCGAGCGCCCGGCCCAGCCTGTCGCGGCTGATCGGAAGCATTTCGTCGAGCTTTTCGACGGTCCGCTCCATCTCGTCGAGGCGCCCCCAGCAATTAAGCGCGATGTCGCAGCCCGCGGCGACCACCGCGGCGGCGAGATCGGCCGGGTCGCCCTGCAAGGCCTTCATGTCGAGATCGTCGGAGATGAGCAGCCCGTCAAAGCCGATTTCGCCGCGGATGACATTCTCGATGACGGTCGGCGAGAGCGAAGCCGGCCGTTCGGCATCCCAGGCGGTGAAGACGATATGGCAGGTCATCGCCATGTGGTTCCAGGCGAGCGCCTTGAAGGGGGCGATGTCGGTGGCGAGCTCGCCGGCGCTCGCCTCGACGCGCGGCAGTTCCTTGTGGGTATCGACACGCGCCCGGCCGTGGCCCGGGATATGCTTGACGATGCCGGCGACGCCCGCTGCCTCCAGCCCTTCGAGCACCGCGCGCCCCATCGCGGCGACGCGCAGCGGCTCGCCGCCGAGCGCCCGATCGCCGATCACCTCATGCGTATCGGGCTGGCGGATATCGAGCAGCGGCAGCGCATCGACGGTGATCCCGACTTCGGCGAGCATCAGCCCGATCGCCTCGGCATTGGCGCGCGCGGCTTCGATCGCCGAGATCGGGGCCTTCTCATAGAGCGCGTCGAATGCGCCCCAGGCCGGGAAGGCAGGCCATTCGGGCGGCTTCATCCGCGCCACCCGGCCGCCTTCCTGATCGATCAGGATCGCCAGCCGGTCGCGGCCGTGGATGGTGCGCAGATCGTCGGTCAGCCGGCGCAGCTGCGTGCGGTCGCGGATATTGCGCGCAAAGAGGATATAGCCCGCCGGATCGGCCTCGGCGAAAAAGGCGCGTTCGTCTTCGGAGAGGCTTTCGCCGGCGAGCGAGAAAATGACCGGTTTCATCGCCGGTCTCGTAGCGTCGAATGATCGCAATTACACCCTTCGACGCGCAGGAGGGTGATCGGCCGGAAAAAAGCCGTCATTGCGAGCGCAGCGAAGCAATCCAGTTCCATCGGCACCGGATAATCCTGTGGTCAGCGAGGGGACTGGATTGCCCTGGCCGTGCGGGCCTCGCAATGACGAATCGTGACCGACGGGCCGGCAGTTTTTTCGCTACCAATGTTGGAAATACTCTGAGAGAGTCCGAATCTCGCAGATCGTTCTGCGAAACGAAGTTGCGCATTCGGGACAGCAAATGATCTTCGCGGACAACGCTGCGTGCCCACTTTGTCAGCTTTGCAAGAATGTTGCGTGCGATCGGCTGCGCTCGATCTGGCCGCCTCAGTTGGCTACGATGCTGCAATCCTCGGTGGCGACGCGCAGGCGGCCGCAGATGCGCCGCGCATCCTCGGCCGAACCGGCCGCGGCGCGCAGGCGATAGAGAGTCCGCCCGCCCGCCTCGATGGACGAAACCGACTGGTCGAGCGACGAGAGATAGCCGTAGCGGCCGCTGAGGCTCTGCCAGGCGCGGTTGGCCGCCGCCTCGCTCGAAAATGCACCGAGCTGGATCAGCCGGCCACTCGAGGCGCTGGGCGCGCTGCCGC
>JAIVHR010000266.1 GCA_020200935.1 Sphingomonadales bacterium | reverse complement strand
CGCTTGAGCTTCCACAGGATCTTCGCCCAGCCGAAGGGCAAGAGCGATCCCTTCATGTCGATCAGCGCCTGGTTGATATCGGGCAGCGACAGCATGAAGGCGGCGGGCTCGCCTTCATATTCGGCGATCAGGTTGATCGGCGGATAGAGCACGGGCCTGAGCTTCTTCTTGATGTAGCGGACCTCGCTGTCGGTGATCGGCACGAAGCCCCAATTGCCGCTCCAGGCCTCGTTGAGCAGCCGCAGGATCAGCTCGGCCTCCTCGTCATAGCGGCTCATGTCGATCGGGCGGATGGCGATCTTGGGGTTGCGCTCGCCCGAGGCGACGATGCGGTCGACGATCGGCGGGAAGCCGTCGACGATCGGCACGGTGTAGGTGAACAGCCGCTTGGCTTGCGCGTAGCCGGCCGATTCGATCCAGCCTTCGTAAGCGGCGTTGTGGTGGCCCATCATGATCGTCGGCGGATGGTCGTGGCCCTTGGTGAGCAGGCCGGGCTCGTCCCAAACCGAGAGGCTCAGCGGCCCGAGCGCGCTGTGCATGCCCTGTTCGCGCAGCCAGGCCTCGGCGGCGGCGAGCAGCGCATGCATGACCGCCTCGTCGGCGGCTTCCATCATCCCCCAATGGCCGACGCCGGGTCCCATCCCCTGTTCGGGCGGCTGGGTCAGCGCCAGCTGGTCGAGATGCGCCGAAATCCGCCCGACGAGCTCGCCGCCGCGGCGGACGAGGAAGAGCTGGACGGTGGCGTGCTCGAAGAACGGGTTTTTGCCGGGGGTGAGGAGTTCGCGGATGTCGGACCGGAGCGGCGGCACCCAGTTGGGGTCAGCTTGGTTGAGGCGGTAGGCGAGATCGATGAAGGCATCGAGATCGGATTTGCCGGAAACGGGGGTGACGATGATTTCGGACATCGGCGATTTCCTTACCGCTGCCTGACTTTGGAAGCCATCGTCATGCCAGCGCAGGCTGGCATCCATCCCGGCTGGCGGAATCGCGAAACGAGAAACGGGATGGACCCCAGCCTTCGCTGGGGTGACAAGACAAGGATCAACCCTCGGCGCGGTGGCTGGGCGGGCGCGAGGCGATGCCGCCCGACAGCTCGGACACCCAGGGATAGCTCCTCGCCTGCTCGGGCGTGTAGCCGAGATTGAAGACGGTCTCGCTCTTATGCTTGCGGTCCGGGCGGTCGTAATAGGTGCCGAAGAGCCGGTCCCAGAAGAAATTGGTGATCCCGAAATTGCCGCTCTCGTCGTGGAAATGGTGGGCCATGTGGCGCGCCTTGAGCTTGGCCAGCCATTTGTTGCGCGGCTTGTATTTGAGATGCTGCACGCAATGGACGAATTCGTAGAAGCAGGTGGTGACCAGACCGCCGGCGACCGCGAGCGCCGCGCCGCCGACGCCGCCGATCAGATAGCCGATCGGCGCCAGAAAGCCGATGATCGTCGGCAAGGTCGTATAGAGCGCGCCGAACAATACCTCGAGATGGTTGGGATCCTGGTGATGATCGAAATGGATGCGCTTCCAGACCGGCGCGAGCGGCTTGACCTTGAACATCCAGCGGCCGTGCAGCACCCAGCGATGGAGGCTGTACCAGGCCAGCGGATAGAAGATGATCGCGAAGGCGAAGCTCGCCGCGCTCGGCAGCGCCGGCGCCGGATTATAGGCGTAGATGCCGACGCACAGCACGGTCAGCGCCAGATAGGCGAGAATCGCCGGATACTGGAAATAGGCGACGACGAGCTCCTTGAAGCTCATCCTGTCGAGATAATGCGACCGATTCCAGATGCCCGGACGCACGGAAATTGCGGCTTTCACTGTTCTGGTCCCTCAAAAATGCGTTGGCCGCGGGCCCTTTCCCCGGCCCGCATCCATCCGAATATGCCGCGTTACATGAACAGCCAATGAGGCAGATTTGCGACGAGAATCCTCCCCGATGGGGCAATCTGGCCCGATCGGGCCTTATTTCAAGAGAGTTTGGCGATCCGCGCCGCCCGGCCGAGCGCCGCGCGATCCTCGCGCGCCAGCCCGAATCGCAGGCTGAGCCAGGCGAGCGCCGGCAAGGCGGCGAGGATGGCGACGGCGCGCGGCGGGGCGCCGAGCGGCGCGAAGAGTTCGCCGATACCGGCCAGCATCGCGGCGCCGGCGAGGCCGATCGCGAGGCCGCGCAGGAAGGGCGCGTCGAACGGGTGCAGCCGGTCGCTCCAATAGAGCTCGACGACCGCGGCGACGGCGATCGCGACCGCGCCGGCCGAAACCGCGAACGCCATGCCGTCGGGCCCGTATAGCGGCGTCAGCCACCAGGCGAGCAGCGCCCAGATGCCGACGCCGATGACGCTGTTGACCAGCGGCAGGATGCGATGGCCCGTCATCTCGACGATCGGCGTCGCTGGCCCCAATACCGCCTCGCCGATCCGGCCGGCGACGAGGATCACCAGCATCGTCAGCGCGGCCTGGGCGCCGGGCGCGAAGAGGCTCAATATATCCGATCCGAGCAATATGATCGCCGCGCCGATCGGCACCACCAGCGCCGCCGAAAGCCGCGCCGAAAAGGCATAGAGCGGGGCGATCCGCCGGCGGTCCTGCGCATTCTGCGCCGAGCTCAGCGGCGCGAGCACATAGAGGAAGGCCTGGCGCACGATCAGCGGCACCGAGGCCACCTTGCGCGCGATGCCGAACAGCCCGGCGGCGACCGCACCGCTGCTGCCGGGAAGCAGGAGATTGAGCAGGATCGGCGGCAGATCGTTGAG
>JAIVHR010000100.1 GCA_020200935.1 Sphingomonadales bacterium | reverse complement strand
GGAAACCCGAGGCGCCGCGGCTGTAATCGCCGGTCACCGGATTGACGCCCTGGCCGATCAGCTCGGTGACCAGCACCCCGCGCTCGATATCGCCGATCAGTTGCTCGCGCGAGACCTTGCCGGGGGCGAGATGCAGGTTGCTCGGCCCCGCGCCCGGCGGACCGCCGATCCCGCGCCGGGCATGGCCGGTGGGCTCCAAACCCAGCTGGCGCGCCGAGGCGCTGTCGAGCAGCCATGTGGTGAGCACGCCGTCCTCGACGATCGCGCCGCCCTCGGTCGGCAGGCCCTCGCCGTCGAAGGGCCGCGAGCGCAAGCCGCGCATCCGGTGCGGATCGTCGATCACATCGATGCCGTCGGCGAAGATCTTCTCGCCGAGCTTGTCGCGCAGGAAGCTCGTGCCGCGGGTGATCGCCGATCCGGTGATCGCGCCGACGAGGTGACCCAGAAGACTGCCGCCGACGCGCGGATCGAACACCACCGGCATCGCTCCGCTCGGCAGCTTGGCCGGATCGAGTCGGGCGACCGCGCGGTCGCCGGCGCGCTTGCCGATCGCTTCGGGCGCGTCGAGATCTTCGAGATAGCGCGCGACGCGATAGGCATGATCGCGCTGCATATTGCCGCCGGCGCCCGCGATGACGCTTGCCGAACAGCCATAGCTGGTCCCGGCATAGCCGGCCGAAAAGCCGTGGCTCGTGGCGAGCGCCATGATCGAGCGTTCGTACGACGCGCTGCCGCCTTCGCTGTTGGTGACGCCCTCGACGGCGCGCGCGGCATCCTCGGCGGCGAGCGCCCGGTCGCGCAAGGCTTGCGGATCGTCGCCGCCGCGATCCTCGATATCGAGATCGCGCGGCGCGCCCTGCAGCAGCCGCTCTTCGGGCGCGAGGCCGGCGAAGGCGTCCTCGGGCGCTTCGCGCGCCATCGCCGCGGCGCGCTCGACCAAAGTCGCCAGCGCGGCGCGGGACAGGTCGGAGGAGGAAACGCTGGCCGAGCGCCTGCCGATGAAGAAGCGCAGCCCGATCTCCTCGCCCTCGGAGCGCTCGACATCCTCGAGCGCGCCGAGGCGGATATTGACCTCGTTGGAGACGCCGCCCGCATAGACGACATCGGCGGCATCGGCGCCGGCGGCCGTGGCCTGATTGACGAGATCGGCGGTGCGGGACTTGGCGTCGTCTAGAGTGAGCATCCGCGGGAGGTAGGTATGCCCCGCGCGGATGTCACCCGTCAGGCCGTGCTGCCGACGACAAAACAGGCGAGCGCCATCAGCAACCCGGCTTCGCGGTTCGAGCGGAATTTGGCGAGCGCGTCTTCGGGGCTGGTCGCGTCGAGCGTCGCGACCTGCCAGAGCAGGTGCAGCGCCATCGGCGCCAGCGCGAGCAGCGCGAACCATTGCGGCCGGACCTGCCAGAGGCCGAGACACCAGCAGCCGAGCGCCGCCGCATAGAGCAGCGCAACGCCGAGCCGCGCATGCGGCCCGAGCCGCCGCGCCGAGCTCCTGATCCCGGCCAGCGCATCGTCCTCGATATCCTGCAGCGCGTAGATCGTGTCGTAGCCGACGACCCAGAAGACGGCGCCGACATAGAGCCACGCCATCGGCGGCGCGCGCCAGTCGCCGGTCACCGCCACCCAGCCGACCAATGCGCCCCACGAGAAGACCAGCCCGAGCCAGGCTTGCGGCCACCAGGTGATCCGCTTCATGAAGGGATAGGCGGCGACCAGCGCGAGGCTCGCCAGCGCGACGATCTGCGCCTCGAGGCGGAGCTGGAGCAGCACCACCAGCCCGACGAGGCTCAGCGCGACGAGCCACGCCCAGGCGGCCTTGAGCGACACGCGCCCGCTTGCCAGCGGCCGATCCCGCGTCCTGGCGATGTTCCGGTCGAGATCGCGATCGACAATGTCGTTATAGACGCAACCCGCCGCCCGCATCACAACAGCCCCAAGCAGCAGCCATAGCAGCAGCAGCCATTGCCCCGCCCCGCCGGCCAGCGCCACACCCCAGACGCAAGGCCAGAACAGCAGCCACCAGCCGATCGGCCGGTCGAAGCGCGCCAGCAACGCATAGGGCCGCGCCGCCGCGGGCAGCGCCCAGATCAGCAAATGGCGTTCGGTATCGGGGAGGGAGGGGTCTCGTGTGTCTTCCATGACCGCCCCTTACTCCGTTCGTCCTGAGCTTGTCGAAGGACTGTACTTTCTTCTCCGCCGACGGAAAGGAAGAAAGAGCAGGGCTTCGACAAGCTCAGCCCGAACGGATAGGAGGCAGGCCATGCCCGCCACCCCCGCCTGGCCGCCCGGCAGCCTGCCGCGGCTCTTTATCGAGCAGACGCTCGCCGAGGATGCCGAGATCCGCGTCGAGGGAAATGCAGCCAACTATCTGACCCGCGTGCTCCGGCTCCAGCCCGGGGCGCAGGTCAAGCTGTTCGACGATGTGACGGGCGAATGGCTCGCCGGGCTCGCCCATGTCGGCAAGCGCGATGCCTTGCTTCGGGTCGAGGGCAAGCTGCGCGGGCGCGAACAGGTGCCCGATCTCTGGCTCGCTTTCGCGCCGCTCAAAAAGGGCCGGATCGACTGGCTGGCGGAGAAGGCCTGCGAGCTCGGCGTGCGGCGGCTGGTGCCGGTCCGGACGCAGCGCACCGTTATCGACAAAATCAAGCCCGATCGCCTCCGCGCGCATCTGATCGAGGCGGCCGAGCAATGCGAGCGCACGGCGCTGCCCGAGCTCGCCGGGCTGACCTCGCTCGACGCATTGCTCGCCGACTGGCCCGGGGACCGCACGCTG
>JAIVHR010000265.1 GCA_020200935.1 Sphingomonadales bacterium | reverse complement strand
ATCCGGCGACCGCATCGGGCGGCGAGAAGCGCCGCGCGGCGATCGCCCGGGCGCTGGCGCAGGACCCGGACGTGCTGCTGCTCGACGAGCCGACCAACCATCTCGATCTCGGCGGGATCGAATGGCTCGAAGGCTGGCTTTCGAGCTACAAGGGCGCCTTCATCGTCATCAGCCACGATCGGACCTTTCTCAGGCGGCTGACGCGCTCGACCCTGTGGCTCGACCGCGGCAGTCTGCGCCGCGCCGAGATCGGCTATGGCGGCTACGATGCCTGGGTCGAACGGGTCTATGAGGAGGAGGCGCGCGAGACCGACAAGCTCGACGCCAAGCTCAAGATCGAGGCACGCTGGCTCCAGCGCGGGGTGACGGCGCGGCGCAAGCGCAACCAGGGGCGGCTCGAAAAGCTCCACGAGATGCGCGCCAGGCGCGCGGCGATGCTCGGGCGGCAGGGGACGGCGAAGCTCGAAATCGAGGATGACGACACGCGAACCAAGAGCGTGATCGTCGCCGACGATGTGACCAAGAGCTATGACGGACGGCCGATCATCAGGGATTTCAGCCTGCGCATCCAGCGCGGCGACCGGATCGGCATCGTTGGCGCCAACGGCGCGGGCAAGACGACCCTGCTCAAGCTGCTGACCGGCGAAATCGAACCCGACGAGGGAAGCGTCAAGCAGGCCAAGACCCTGTCGGGCGTCGTCATCGACCAGCAGCGCCAGATCCTCTCGCCCGACAAGAAGGTGCGCGATATCCTCGCCGAGGGCGGCGACTGGATCGATGTCCGCGGCACACCCAAGCGGATCGAGGGCTATCTCAAGGAATTCCTGTTCGACCCGGGCCTCGCCGACGCGAAGATCGGCACCTTTTCGGGCGGCGAGCGCTCGCGGTTGCTGCTCGCCCGCGAATTCGCGCGCAAGTCGAACCTGCTGGTGCTCGACGAGCCGACCAACGATCTCGACATGGAGACGCTCGATCTGTTGCAGGAAGTGATCGCCGATTATGAGGGCACGGTGCTGCTGGTCAGCCATGACCGCGACTTTCTCGACCGCACCGTCACGCTGACGCTCGGCCTCGACGGCACCGGGCGGGTCGATATCGTCGCCGGCGGCTATGAGGATTGGGAGAAAAGGCGCCGCCACAAGCGGCCGGCCGGATCGAGCGACAGATCGCGGGGCGCGCCGCCCGCTCCCCCGCCCGCCCGACAGACCAAATTGAGCTACAAGGACCAGCGCGATCTCGACCGGCTGCCCGGCGAGATCGAAAGGCTCGAAGCCGAGATCGCGGCGGCCGAGGATGAGCTCGCCGACGCCGGTCTCTACGGCCGGGACCCCGATCGCTTCCGCGCGCTGACCGAGCAAATCGCCGCGGCGCGCGACACCCGCGCGCGCCATGAGGAGCGCTGGCTCGAAGTCGCCGAGATGCAGGAGGCGCTGGCCGGTTAGCGATTTGCCGATTGATTCCGTCACCCCGGACTTGATCCGGGGTCCAGAGCGGCAGGATTCATCGCTCATGGCTCTGGATGCCGGATCAGGTCCGGCATGACGCCCATCTGCCGCAAGGCCAGATACTGCGCTTCGTTCTCGACGCCTTCGGCGAGCACCGTCCGGCCGAGGCTGTTGCCGAGGGTGACGATCGCCTTTGCGATGGCCAGCGCATCGCCGCCCGACGGCACGTCCTTGACGAAGGCCTGATCGATCTTGATCTTGTCGAAGGGGAAGGAGCGCAGATAGCCGAGCGAGGAATAGCCGGTGCCGAAATCGTCCATCGCCACCTGCGCGCCGATCGTCCGGATCTGATCGAGCATTGTACGCGCCGCTTCCTCATTCTGCAGCAGCACGCCCTCGGTTATCTCGATCTCGAGCCGCGCCGGATCGAGCCCCGAAGAGGCGAGCGCGTGGAGCAGCAATTGCGGCAGGTTGCCGTGGCGGAACTGGGCCGGCGAGAGATTGATCGCGATGCCGATCTCGTCGGGCCATGACGCCGCCTCCTGACAGGCCTCGCGCAGCACCCATTCGCCGAGCTGGCTGATCAGGCCCATTTCCTCGGCCAGCGGGATGAAGGTGGCGGGGCCGACGTCGCCGCCGCCGGGGCGGTTCCAGCGCAGCAGCGCCTCGAAACCGGCGATCTGCCCGTCGGCGAGTTCGACGAAAGGCTGGTAGGCGAGCGAGAATTCGCCCTCGCGCAGCGCCCGGCGCAGGTCGAGTTCCATCGCGCGCCGATCGCGCATCCGCCCGTCCATGTCGGGCGAGAAGCTGACATAACGGCCGAAACCCTCGTCCTTGGCCCGGTAGAGGGCGAGATCGGCATGGCGGAGCAGCTCGTCGACCGACGATCCGTGTTGCGGCGCCTGCGCGATGCCGATGCTCGCGCCGAGCACGATCTGGTGGCCCTTGATGTTGAGCGGCCGGGACAGTTCGGCGATGATCCTCTCGGCGAGCTCGGCCACGCAATGCGGCCGGCCGGCGCAATCCCGCAGCACGGCGAATTCGTCGCCGCCGATCCGCGCGACGAAGCCGTCCTCTTCGAGGCAGGCCGTCAGCCGCTTGGCGAGGATCTGCATCGCCGCGTCGCCGACCGGATGGCCGAGCGTATCGTTGACGGGCTTGAAGCGATCGAGGTCGATCGCCAGCACCGCGATATCGCTGCCGCCCGTCCGCTCGAGCGCGGCGGCGAGCTGCTCGCGGAACGTCGCCCGGTTGCCGAGGCCGGTCAGATCGTCGTGTCGCGCCATATAGGCGATCTTCTCGTCGCGGCGCTTGCGTTCGGTGATGTCTTCATGGGTGGCGACCCAGCCGCCGCCCTCGACTTTCTGGTGGCTGACCTCGATCGTGCGCCCGTCCTCGAGCAGATGGGAAAAGGTGCCCTCCTCACGGTCGAACATCTGGGCCCGCAGCCGGAGATAGCTTGCCTGGAGATCATCGACGACGCCGTGATTGCCGATTTCGATGCTGTGGCGAAGCAGGTCTTCGAGACTCATGCCCGGCCGCACGACCGAGGCGGAAAAGCCGTGCATCTCGAGATAGCGCTGGTTGAAGACGACGAGCCGTTCCTCGGCGTCGAACATGCACAGCCCCTGCGCCATATTGGCGAGCGCGGCGTCGAAACGGTGATGCTGGGTCTCGAGCGTTTCGTCCTTGACCAGCGACAGCACCATCTCGCGATGCAGCCCGAAGCTGACCTGCACCATGTTGACGAACAGCGCGACGCTGCCCAGCGCGATGACGAGATAGGCGACGCCGCCGAGCTGGAGCATGCAGATCGCGGGCACGACGAGCAGCACGACGAGCTGGAGCAGCATCGTCGGCAACGAGAAATAGTTGCGGGTGATCGAGCAGACCGTCCCCAGGCACAGCGTCTCGACGATCAGCAAGGTGAGCGCATCCTTGCCCGCCAGGAAGGCATAGGAGGTCATCAGCCCGACACCGCCGGCGATCAGCAGCGAGAACAGCCCGAAAGTGATTGCCCATTGCCGCGCCTGGCCGGGCTCGATCGGCCGCACATGGCGGGTGAAATGGCGGGTGACGGCGAGAAGCACGACGACGCTGGCGACGACCAGCATCGAGGTGAACAGGAACACCGCATCGCCGGTCCGATCATAGAGCACGACGCCGATCACCGTCGCCGCGAGCGTCGAGCTCAGAAAGACGCCCGGTTCCATGCCGTAGAGCCGTTCGACCATCCGCGCGCGCACCGCGGGCGTCGGTTTGGGCAATTTCAGCGCTTCGATCAGCGATGGGACGATCGTTCGCATCGACTTCCTGTTTCCGGTCCGTCGGACGGCCAAGGGCGCGCGGGATTGCAGCCGGCGCGCTTCATTCCGCGTTATACTGCATCAAGGTTAAATTAGATTGAGCGTTACCGGGGTTAAATTACCCGGATATAAGCCAAATATTCGGTTCCGGGCACAGCGCCGAGCCGGCGAGGTGGCTCAGAGCCTGGCGAGCAGCGCCCGGGCGGCGTCGGCGGCGCCGAATCCGGGTTGCGACAGCGCCGCCTCGATCTCGCGCCGCGCTGCGCGGTCGCGGCCGAGCGAGGCATAGGCGCGGCCGAGTTGCCAGCGGGTCAGCGGATCGCCGGGATCGATCGCGCGCGCCTTTTCGAGCAATTCGATGCCGAGATCCGGCGATCCGCCATCGAAGGCGACCCAGCCATAGGTCCGCGTCACCGCCGGGTTCATCGGCAGCAGGCGGTAGGCCCGCCGGGCGAGCGCGCGGGCGTCGGCCGTCCGACCGAGCGCGAGATAGGCGCGGATCAGCGCCACCTGCTCGTCGGCGGCGCCGTTTCGCGCCTCGGCTTCGATCACCGCCAGCCGCGCCGCATCGGG
>JAIVHR010000264.1 GCA_020200935.1 Sphingomonadales bacterium | reverse complement strand
TGAGACGGTCGCCTCGTCCTCGTCGTCATGCGGGATATTCTCGATATCGTCGGCTTCGTCGGTCGGTATGCGCGGTCCGGTCATGTCGCTTCTCCTTGGTATCGCTTCAATGCGCGGGGAGGCCCGAGCGTTCCCGGCGCTGTCCTACACGTACCCAAATATGCTATAAGCGGCGACGCCTTCGGGCGGCGGCTCTTTCGATTCGTTCGTTGACCAGGGGAATATATCTTCCCCGCACGCCGCCGACCGACCCTTGCCACGGAAGGTTCGGCCTGGGCGATGCCGGGACGATCCCGCGGGAAGAGCGGTTCGCGTCAAGCTTGCGCGAACTTAAGCTCGGCCGCTGCAAGGATGCGGGGGAGGGGGCGCGTCAACCCGGTGGGAACTAAAGGCGCCGGGCGGGCGGGAAGCGAACCCGCACCGGAACGGCGATCCGCGTCAACTTCGTGCGAACTTAAGCCCGGTTCAGCGCAGCCTCTTGACCCAGACCTGGCCGTTCTCGCGCTGTTCGGTCTGGAAATTCGGGATGTCCTCGATCAGATCGCGCAGCCGGGTATAGCCGTAATTGCGAACGTCGAAGCTCGAGCGGTTGCCGGCGCGCTGGCCGACCGCCGAGAGCGCCGCGAAACCCTTCTCGTCGCGCTTGGCGGCGTCGTAGGCGTCGATCAGCAGGGCGACGACATCCTCCTCGACCTCGCCCTTCTTTCCCTGCTTGCCGCCGCCATTCTCCTGGCGCTCGGCGCGGATCAGCGCGTCGACATCGATGAAGCGGGTGCAGGCCTGCTTGAAGCCGTCGGGGGTCTTGCCGGCGCCGAAGCCGTAGACCGGGATGCCGTCCTGCCGGATGCGCATCGCGACCGGCATGAAATCGCTGTCCGAGCTCATGATGCCGAAGCCGTCGACGCGGCGCGAGAAGAGCAGGTCCATCGCATCGATGGTGATCTTCATGTCGGTGGCGTTTTTGCCGCGAGTGAGGTCGAATTGCTGCTGCGGCTCGATGCCGTATTTGTGGACCAGATCGGCCCAGCCCTTGAGGCTCTGCTTGCGCCAGTTGCCGTAGGCGCGGCGGATATTCACGGTGCCGAGTTCGGCGAGCACGGTCAGCACCGGGTCGAGGCCGGCATGCGAAGCGTTGTCGGCGTCGATCAGCAACGCGATGTTGGGGCTCTGGACGTGATCGCTGTGGGCCATGGCGGTGATGTGCCTTTCGGAGCAATCAAATGCAACGCGGCGGGCTCAGGAATTGGGGGCGGCTGCCGGTTCCGCGGCGGGCTCGGTCGCCAGGCTGACGCCGATGATCGCGGCGAGCGCGGCGAAGAAGCCCGGGATGATTTCGTAGACGCCCTGGCCGCCCAGAAAGGAGGTATTCCACTCCATCGCGATCCAGAAGATCACCACCGCCGCGCCGGTGACGAGGCCAGCCACCGCGCCCGCCGCGGTCATCCGGCTCCAGGTCAGCGACAGCAGGATCAGCGGGCCGAAGGCGGCGCCGAAGCCGGCCCAGGCGTTGGCGACGAGGCCGAGCACCTGGCTCTCCGGATCGCTCGCGATCCAGATCGCGACCAATGCGACGAGCAGCACCGAGAGCCGGCCGACATTGACCGTTTCGCGTTCGCTGGCGTTGCGGCGCAGGAAGAGCCGGTAGAAATCCTCGGTCAGCGAGCTCGAGGAGACGAGCAATTGCGAGCTGATCGTCGACATGATCGCGGCGAGCAACGCGGCGAGCAGGAAGCCGCTGATCAGCGGGTGGAAGAGCAGCTCGGCGAGGACGATGAAGATGGTCTCCGGATCCTCGACGACGATGCCGTTGCGGACCGCATAGGCCCGGCCCGCGAGCCCGACGCCGATCGCGCCGACCAGGCAGACGAACATCCAGGCCATGCCGATATTGCGCGCCTTGGGGACCTCGGCGACGCTGCGGATCGCCATGAAACGGACGATGATGTGCGGCTGGCCGAAATAGCCGAGGCCCCAGGCCACCGCCGAGAAGAAACCGATCGCCGTGAGGCCGAAGCCGATATCGAGAAAGCCGGGCTGGACCTGGGTCAGCGACTGGCCGGCGCTGCCGCCGGGTCCGAACATGACGACCAGCGGCATCAGCACCAGCGCGGTCACCATGATGCAGCCCTGGACGAAATCGGTCAGGCTGACGGCGAGGAAGCCGCCGACCATGGTGTAGGCGAGGACGACGCCGGCGGTCAGCCATAATCCGAGCGCATAGTCGCTCATCCCGGCGGCGCCGAAGAGACCCGCGAAGCTCGTCTCGAACAGCTTGCCGCCGCCGACCAGCCCCGCCGCGGTGTAGACGGCGAAAAAGACGACGATGATGACGGCGCTGATCACGCGCAGGGTCAACGCTTGCCGGGGAAAGCGATTGGCGAGGAATTCGGGGATCGTCAGCGCGTTGCCGAGCCGCTCGGTCTGCTCGCGCAACCGCGGCGCGACGACGATCCAGTTGGCGAGCGCGCCGACGAAAAGGCCGATGCCGATCCAGGCCTCGACGAGGCCCGCGGCATAGAGCGCGCCGGGCAGCCCGAGCAGGAGCCAGCCCGACATGTCGCTGGCGCCGGCCGACAGCGACGAAATACAGCGCGAGCGAAATCAGCTGTCCGGTTTCCATGGCGCGTCCCATAAGCGGGGCAGGGGGCTTTGGCTACTCTCCGGCTGCCGCGCGCACGATCAGAACATCGGGTGGTCGTTCGCCGCTTCTTCGGGCACGGGCTGGATGACGTCCCAATGCTCGGCGAGCAATCCGTCCTCTATCCGGAAGATATCGACGACCGCATGGCCGCGATCCTCGGCATCCGCACGGCTCCAGGAATGGACGACGGCGAACGGGCCGTCGACGATGATCCGCTGGATCTCGAATTGCCGGTCGGTCGAACCCGCGAGCAGTCCTTGCAGCATCTCGATCGCCGCCTCGCGGCCGTCCGCCGCGCGCGGATTGTGCTGGATATAGTCCTCGCGCACGTAGGTCTCGAAGGCCTCGCGGACCTTGCCTTCGATATAGAAAAGCCGCGCGAACTGCTCGATGACCGCCCGGTTGTGCTCGGTCTCCTGATCATAGGGGCCGGGCGGCGGCAGCGGGACGGTTTGGGGCAGGCCGCCGGTTTGAGCGATCGCCGCCGGGGCGGCGAGCGCCATTCCGATGGCGGCGATTGCATGTCGCATTACAGCCTGTCGCCCGTCCCTTGCGGCGCGCTATTGCCGTCGATGCTCCAGGGTCCCGGCCCCGCGGCCGCGATATAGAGGAAGACGAAACAGAAGAAGATCGCGGGCTCGCCGCCATTCTCCGACGGGTAGTAGCTCTGCGGAAAGTGCACCATCCAATAGGCGATCGCCATCATGCCGCTCATCAGGAAGGCCGAGATCCGAGTGGCGAAACCGATCAGGATCAGAACACCGAAGACTAGCTCGAAAATTCCGGCGACGCCGGGCAGACTGAGAAGTTCGGGTACGCCGCGTTCGTTGGCTGGAACGCCGAAATATTTCTGGGTGCCGTGCGCGATGAACATCAGCGCCGCGACGATCCTGAGCAGGCTGAGCAGCGGTCCCGACCAGCTTACCGGTATGATTCCCGTTTTCATGATTTTCCTCCCCGACAGTTGTATCGGCGCGCTTATGCACGATGCGGGCCGGAAGGTCCAAACCCGTCAGGCGGGTTCGAAGCGTCCCGTCTCCTCGTCGAGCACATGGAGCAGCCCGCTGCTGATCGCGAACCATGCGCCATGCAGCGTCAGCTTGCCGGCCGCCTCGCGCTCGGTGACGAAGGGGAAGTCGCGCAGATTGGTGAGGCTCGTCTTGACCGCCTCATGCTCCATCGCATGCTGCGCATCGTCGCTATCGACCCTGCCGTGCCTGTCGAGCACCTTCAGCCGCGCTTCGTCGAGCATCCCGACCCAATGGGAGATGAAGCCGCCCTTGCCGGGCTCCGCATCGGCGAAGACGCCGCTCAGCGCGGCCTGGCAGCCGCCGCACATGCCGTGGCCCATAACCACGACTTCGGCGACCTCAAGCTGGGTGACGGCGAATTCGAGCGCCGCCGAGACGCCGTGATAGCCGCCGCCCGTCTCGCAAGGAGGGACGAGCGCCGCGACGTTGCGGACGACGAAGATCTCGCCCGGCGACACGTCGAATATCTGCGCCGGATCGACCCGGCTGTCCGAGCAGGCGATGACCATGACTCGCGGGTTCTGACCCTCGGCGAGCTCGGCCCAGCGGCCGCGCTCGGTATGCCAGCCGGTATCGCGAAAGCGGCGATACCCGTCGATCAGATCGGTGAAGTGCGTCATGCCGGCTGATTGGCAGAGCGGGTAGGGGGTGGCAAGCGGCGCCCGCTATCGCTATCTCGCGGCCATGACCGAACCGCTTCCAAAGGAC
>JAIVHR010000099.1 GCA_020200935.1 Sphingomonadales bacterium | reverse complement strand
CCCGCCGCGATCGATGCCGCCAATCGGCGCATCGGCGGCATTGTCGGCCGGCCGCGCCAACCCCGAACCCTGCCCGCGCAATGCGCGCCCTTCTCGCGCGCCGTGCCGATCGGCAACGGCCAGAGCGTCGGCACCGGCCTGTTTGCCAGCGATGCGGTGACCGCGCGGCAATTGCTGACCTCGCCCGATGCCGACGAGATCCTGCTCGAGACGGCCGCCGGTCTCGCCGAAGAGCTGTCATTGGGCCGGCGCGGATCGATCGACCTGCTCGCCATCGGCCTCGCGGCCGCCGACTATATCGGCCACACCTACGGACCCGGCGGCGCCGAGATGTGCATCGAGCTCGCCGCGGTCGACGCCGCGCTCGGCCGCTTCTTCGAGGCGCTCGATGCGCGGGGCGTGAACTACGTCGCCATGTTGACCTCCGATCATGGCGGGCTCGACATGCCCGAAAGGCAGGTCGCGCAGGGCGCCGGCGATGCCGAACGGCTCGATGGCGCGGCGGTGAGCGGGCTCGATGCCGAGATCGCCGAGGCGATGGGGCTCTCCGGCCCAATCCTCCACAACAGCGGCGGCATGTATTATGTCGATCGCTCGGTGCCCGAGGATCGGCGCACCGAGGCGATCGACCGCGCGACCGCTTTGCTGCGCGCCAACCGGCAGGTCTATGCGGTCTATACCCGCGACCAGATCATGGAGCAGCCGCTCGTCGAGGCGCCGCCCGAAAACTGGACTTTGCTCGATCGGCTCCGGGCCTCCTTCCATCCCGATCGCTCGGGCGATTTCATCATCGTCCTCCAGCCGCGCGTGACGCCGATCCCCGATCCGACCGGCGGCTATGTCGCGACGCACGGCAGCCCCTGGGATTATGACCGCGAGGTGCCGATCCTCTTCTGGTGGCCCGGCGCCGACCATATGGAGCAGCCGCTCGGCGTGATGACGGTCGATATCATGCCGACGCTGGCCTCGCTGATCGGCTTCGATATTTCGGGGGTCGAGATCGACGGCCGCTGCCTCGACGTGATGGCGGCGATCGATGCGAGCAACTGCCCGTAGGCAACTTCCGATTCCGTAATAATCGTCACCCCGGACTCGATCCGGGGTCCAGGGCCGCAAGCGATGTCGCCTGTCGCTCTGGATGCCGGATCAAGTCCGGCATGACGGAACTTTGCACCTCATGCTTGATTTCGCCGCCGGTTCCGCCGGATCAGCCACCACACCGGCAGGATGACGATCGCCGCCGCCAGCACCAGCACACCCAGATAGGCCCACCAATAGCGCGTCCGCAGCTCGGCGCGGCTGTGGGTCATCAGCGTGTTTAGCGGATCGTAGCCTTCGGGCATCTCGAGCACGCCGTTGGCATCGGCCCAGCGCGCATAGCCGGCCTGCATCGCCTCGAAGCGTTCGGGCTGCGCGGCGGCGAGGTCCCCGCCACATCGGCGCCGCCGAGCCCGGCCAGCGTCGCCGGAATGTCGCTGATCAGCGAAAGCTGGCGCGCCATGCCGGTTTCGATGCCCGGCCCGGCGACGATCAGCGGCACCCGCGTGCCGCCCTCGCCGGCATAGAATTTGAACAGATCGTGCGGGCTCGCCGCCGCGCTCGCCCATTCGGGGCCGATAAAGCCGTAGCTGCCACGCTCGCCCAGCGTCTCGCGCTCGGTCGAATAGCCGACCAGCCGCATCCAGACCCGCATCGACAAAGAAGCCGTCGGCAGCGCGCCTTCGGGGCCGTTATCCGAGGTGATGATGAAGATCGTATTCTCATACTCGCCCGACTGGCGCAGATAATCGATCAGCCGGCCGAGATGATGGTCCATCGCCTCTAGCATCCCGGCATTGACTGCCATCGCCTGGGCATACCAGCCGCGGTCCTCATCGCTGAGCTCGTCCCAGTCGCGCATCTCGGGACGCATGGCGCGCAGCGGCGCATCCTCCGGAAAGAGTCCGCGCGCGATCGCCGCCCGGTGCCGTGTCTCGCGCAGCGCCTGCCAGCCATCGTCATAGCGGCCGGCATAGCGCTCGGTGAATTCGCGCGGCGCCTGGACCGGAATGTGGATCGCTTGGAAGGCGAGATAGGCGAAGAAGGGCCGACCCGCGCGCCCGCGCCCGAGATAGCGGATCAGCCGGTCGACGAGGAATTCACTCGAATAGAAATCCTCCGGCAGCTCATGCGCCGCCTCGCCATCCTCGTACCATTCGGCGCGGTCATAATAGGGGAGATAGGGCCGGTGCTCCCAATTGTCGGCGCCGGTCGCATCGAGGATGAAGCTGCGATCGAAGCCGCGAGCGCGCGGCAGCGTGTCGGCGGTATGGCCGAGATGCCACTTGCCGGTCATGTAGGTGCGGTAGCCGGCCGCCCGCAGCCGCTCGGCGATCGTCCGCACACCGGGCCGCAGCCGCCCCAGATAGGCCGGCGAGCCGCGATGCTCCTCGGGCGTCGTTTCGGGCAGGTTCCCGATCCCCGCGGCATGGCTGTCGATGCCGGTCATCAGCATCGCGCGCGACGGCGCGCACATCGGGGTTGCGTGGAAATTGGTGAAGATCATGCCGCGCCGGGCGAGCGCGTCGATATTGGGCGTCGCGATCTCGCTGCCATAGGCGCCAAGATCGGTGAAGCCGACATCGTCGGCAAGGATCAGGACGATGTTGGGACGGCGGAGCGGCTCGGCCTGGGCGAGCAGGGTGGCCGGCGCGGCGAGCGCGCAGACAACCAGCAATGCCCCGATCACCCTCCCCATGCCCGTTTCTCCCCCGAAACGAAGGGGCAAGTCAATCGATGTGAATTCCGTTCGCCCTGAGCTTGTCGAAGGGCTGTCCTTCTTCCTTTTTGTGGAAGAGGAAGAAAAGCAGGGCTTCGACAAGCTCAGCCCGAACGGATTGTTCTTTTTTTACCGCCGCTCGAAGGGCGTCAGACCGGGCGCGAGGCTGTTTTGCGCCAGCCGCAGCGGCTCGCCGGTCCAATCGGCGACGAAGACGCTGGCGCGCGAAAGGCCCGGCACGAAGCCCGCGCTGTTGCCGCCGATCTCGAGCCCGGCGCTGGCATTGCGAATATCTTCGGCGCCGACCGCGATGAAGGCGCTGTAATTCTCCTTGTCGCGGCCCTGGACGAAGACGTTGCCGGCGATCAGCCCGGTCGCGCCCGCGGGAAGGTCGATCATATAGTTGGTCGCGCTGCCGCGGCTGTCGTCGAAGCTCGAATCGGCGATTCTTACCCGCGCCGCGCGGCTCTTGACGTAATGCCCGCCGCGCCCCCGCTCGAAGCGCGAGCGCGTCACTTCGAGCGCGCCATAGCCGCCGACATAGATCGAATGCGCGCAGCTATAATCCTCGTCGCAACGGCCGAGGCCCGAAAAGGTCGAGCGGTCGATGCGGATCGTCGCATCGGGATCGCTGGCCGAAAGGATGCCCTGCTGGCTGTCGCGGAAGACGCTATCGAGGACCTCGAGATCGCCCTCCTCGATGCGGATGCCGGCGCCGTTGCGATCGGCGACGGCGATCCCCTCGAAGACCAGCCCCTCGACCCGCGCCGAGCGGCCCCGCAGCACCAGCGCCGCCTTGCCCTCGCAGGCGGCGCCGCTGAATACGGCGCTGCCCGGCGAATTCGCGCGATAATGGATGCCGCCATGATCCTGCACGGCGCATTGACGGTAGCGGCCGGCGGCGATGGCTATCGTGCCCTGGCCGCCGCCGATCGCATCGACGGCATCCTGGAGCCGTGCAAAGCCTTCGCCGGTCTCGGCAATGGTGAAGGGCGCCTGCCTCTGGGCGGCGATCGGCGGCGCCACGGCGAGCGCGGCGAGCATCGCGACGAGAAATATGCGCATCACAACCTCCAATGGGCCATACACCTTTGCAGCGAAGCGGGTTAAAATCACCGCAATTTGAGGGTTAATGCGGGTGCGGGAGACGGATTCTGGGACGATTGCTGCCTTTTGCGCTGGCATTGTTGCTCGCTGTCACCGGACATTCGGCCCGGGCGGCCGACGAATCGACGCACTGGTTCACGATTCTTACCGCCGACGGCCAGCGGATCGGCCATGCCTCGCAGCAGGTGAGTGAGGATGGCGACGGCCAGCGGATCCGCGAAGAGAGCGTTCTATTTCGATTCGGGCGCCTGGCTGCTCGAAACCTGGAACCCCGACAGTGATCCGCCGCTCGAATTCGAAAATTTCAACCTTGGCGCGATGGCGGTCGAGCGGATGGTCATCGAAGCGGTGGCCGGCGCATCGCCCGGCGGGGAAGGACTTCGCCCGCTGGTGCGCCGATCCTATGACGGCGAGCATCTGCGCGCCATTGCGAGGCTTACCGTCGATGCCGAAGGCCGGATCGTCGAGGTGACCCAACCGATGTTCGGCACCAACATAGTCTTTCGGCTGACCGACCGCGAAACGGCGCGGCAGCTGCAGGAGCCCTATCAGCTGGTGCAGGGCGCGCTGGTCCGGGCGCCCTACCGCATTCCCGCCTCGGCGATGGACGGCCATATCCGCTATCGCTTCCGCTTCGCCCCCGGCATGGCTTTTCCGGTGCCCGAAACCGGCGAGCAGCGCGCGGCTTCCGACGGCGTCGCGGTGACGATCGACATTTGCGCGGGTTGCGGGCCGGGATTGGCTTCGGACGAGGAAAGCCTCGCGGCTGCGCGGCGCGCGACGGCCTGGCTGCAGAGCGATCATCCGCGGCTGCGCGATATCGGCGCGCCGGTCGGTTTCCTGCCGATAACCGATGCGGAGAAGATGGAGCTGTTGCGCCGCACCGCCCGGCCCTATCTCGACGAAATCGATTTCGCCGGGCATTTCTCGGCGCTCGAAGCGCTCGATCGCGGCGCCGGCGATTGCACCGAATCGGCGGTTTTACTGGCGGCGCTCGGCCGCGCGGCGGGCATCCCGACCTTGGTGGCGAGCGGCCTCGTCTATTCGCGCGCCAGCTATCACGGCGTCACCAACAGTTTCATGCCGCATAGCTGGACCCTGGCCTTCGTCGACGGCGAATGGCGCAGCTTCGATCTCGCGCTCGATACATTCGATTCGACGCATATCGCGCTGACGATCGGCGACGGCGACGCACGGTCGATCTTCGCCGCCAGCCAGCTGGCGAGCCTGCTCGAATGGGAAGCGATGACCGAGGTCAGGCCGCAGCCGAGCGAATAGCCCGGATCACGAGCCCTCGACGGGTTCCTCGTCGAACTGGACCGGCAGCTCGGGCAGATCACTGTCCGCTGCTTCGTCGATCACCGGTGCCGGCGCATCGGGATCCTTGATCGCGCCGATCACCAGAATCACCTCGCTCGGTACGCTGATCCGCGTCCCGGTCGGCGCCTGCGCCGATGCCGCCGTCGGCACCGCGATCGCGACCAGCCCGGCCGCCAGCGGAAGGGTTCCCATTTTCAAGAGCTGCTTCATGTTATTTTCCTTTCTCGAAGGGCTCTGCGTAGCAAATAAAGTTGCGTTAGTCACGCTCGAAATGAATGATTCATATCATTCTAGCGCGCGTCGCAGCCGCTTCGCTGTCAGTCTTCGATGGGATCGGTCGGCATTTCATAGGTCACCGGCAATTCCGCCAGCTCGTCATCCGTACCGTCCTCGACATATTCGACGGCATCGAGATCCTTGATGCCGCCGACGATGATGTAGAGCGAAGCCGGCGTCGGCGTGCCGAGCGTCGGGAAAGGCGATCCATCCTGGGCGGACGCCGCCGACGGAAGCGCGACCGCCGCCGCCATCGCCACCGCGGCGACCGCCGGGCGCAAGCTGTAGGAAACGCAGATCTCGTCGCTGCAGCGGGCGAGGAAGTCGCTGCGCTCGCCGTCGCTCATCGCGGTGAGATCGTGGACTTGCCGCTTGCACATGCGGCAGAAATCGCCCTCCATCACCGCAGCGAGCCTGTCCCGGTAGGGACACGGGCTTTGCACCTTCGGAAAGCGGGCCATGGCGTCTCCTCCCACCTGAGGACGGCATGATACCGCGATCGGACGCGAAAGTCAGTCCAGATTCGGCCGCAGCCAGCGGCGCGCGGTTTCAATGTCGACGCCGCGGCGCCCGGCATAGTCCTCGAGCTGGTCCTCGCCGATCGTCGCGACGCCGAAATAGCTCGATTCGGGATGGCCGAAATAGAAGCCCGATACGGCGGCGGCGGGCAGCATCGCCATGCTTTCGGTGAGCTCGATGCCGGCCGGTCCGTTA
>JAIVHR010000165.1 GCA_020200935.1 Sphingomonadales bacterium | reverse complement strand
GGCCTAGAATGCGGGACCGGGTCGACCACGGGCTTTTCCGACTCAACCGCAATCGGACTCAACGCCGACGCCAGCGGCGACGAAGGGACGGCGATCGGTGCGAATTCGGAAGCCAGCAGCTTCGAGACCGTGGCGCTGGGCTCGGGAGCTGAAGCTTCGGGCAACTTCACGACGGCGATCGGGTCGGATGCGGTGGCCAGCGGTGCCAGCGCGATTGCGATTGGTACGCAAGCCAATGCCTCGGGCTTCAACGCGATGGCCCTCGGCGTGATCGCCGTGGCGTCGGACACCGACGCAACGGCGGTGGGTACCGACGCAGCGGCTACCGATAACAACGCCACGGCATTGGGAGCACGTTCCGACGCCACCGGAATCGATTCCACGGCGGTCGGGCACTCCGCTCAGGCACTTGCCATCGATGCGACCGCGCTCGGCAGCGATGCGAACGCCGCGGTCGACCGGAGCATCTCGATCGGCGCCGATTCCGACGCCACTGGCATAAGCGCGATCGCGATCGGCGGTGACGGGGATGACGACGGCGCGGACGGCGCTCAGGCGGATGGCGAGGAGGCGGTTGCGCTCGGCGCGGATGCGCAGGCGACCGACGAGCGCGGCGTGGCGATCGGCGGCGGGGCGACGGCGGGACGGCTCGGCACCGCGATCGGCGCCGATACGGTGGCGAGCGATCAGCAGGCCGTCGCGGTCGGCCAGTCGGCTTCGGCGACGGGCTTCCAGGCGCTGGCGATCGGCAACCGGTCGGACGCCTCGGGCCCCAAATCGGTGGCGATCGGCGATCTCGCGACGGCGACGACCAACAACACGGTGGCGATCGGCACCCGGTCGGAAGCGCACGCGCGCGACGCGCTGGCGATCGGCCGTGCGGCGGTATCGAACCATATCCGCTCGCTGGCGCTGGGCGCCTTCGCGATGACCACGCGCCCCGACCAGATCATGTTCGGGACGGTCAACTACACCTACACCATGCCGGGCCTGCCGACGGCGGCCTCGAATGCCCAGCAGAGCGGCACGCTCTATTACGTCACCGTCGATAGCAACGGGAACCTCGGCTATCAGGTGAGCCCGACCGCCGGTTCGGCCAGTGCGCCGGCCCCGACCGGCAGCACGCCGACGCAAACGGCCGGCGGCACGCCGAGTGCTCCCGCGGCATCCTCCACGCCGGTCGCGACGGCATCCGGAGCCGCGGCGGGCGCTACCCAGGCCGCCGGTTCGGCACCGGCCGTCGCGCAGCAGCCCGCCGCCTCGGCGGCGGCGCAGCAGCCGCGTCCCGGACGCGGCGATCTGGTCGCCGACAATAGCGCGGCGAGCAGCCGGCCGGATGCGGCGTTGAACAGCAGCGGCGACAATGCCGGCGCGATGGCCGAGCGCGTCGAGCTCGAACGCGGCGACGCGCCGGGCGACAATAGCGTGGCGATGGCGAATCGCGGCGACCTGGAAAATGGCGCGGCCTCGCCCGGCGACAACAGCGCGGCCTTGGCCGACCGTTCCGAGCTACAGGGCGGCGACCGGACCGAGTCGCCGGGAGACAACAGCGCCAACCCGACCCGGACAGCGCGCGCCGAGGAAGACTCTTCGCCGGCGGGCGTCTCGGTTCGCGACGCGACGAGCCAGGCGGTCGCCTTCCAGGCGGCGAACACGATCGTCGTGCCCAACACCGGCCAGGCGAGCATGGCGCAGGTCAATGCCAACAGCATGGCGATCGCGGCGAACCAGGCGGCGATCGCGGTCAACAGCCAGGCGATCGGCAATCTGCAGACCCAGACCCAGCAGCTGTTCGATCTCGCCAACCAGAACCGGATCGACATCAACCGCGCCAATGAGGGCGTCGCGATGGCGCTGGCTATGGAGAGCCCGTCGATGCAGCCCGGATCGAATTTCGCGCTGTCGACCGGCATCGGCTATTATGCCGATCGGGCCGCGGCGACGACGGCGATCTCGGCGCGAGGGGCGGTTTCCAGATCGAGTGGTAGACCGCCGCGATTATCGGGGGAGGCCGGGGCGTTCGCTCCGGCCTTTTTCGTTGCTCTAACCTTCGCCAGCGCAAAAACGGATGATGCCGCCGCGAAAACGGAAACAGTCGAGCCGCGCGAAGCGGCCGATGAATTGTTCGCAACCGGCGCTGATCTCGACCTCCAGCATGGCCTCATCCGAAAGCGGAAAAAGCGCGATTTTGCGGGCGCTCAGACCGAGCGCGGCGGGGCGGTGGCGGGTCGAAGACATGTGACCGAAATGCCACGCGAGGAGTTAAGAACAGGTAACGCATTTAGGAATCAATCCAGTCCCTTAACCAGACTTCTTGTCTCCGACCGAATAGGTCTCAAAGCGAGACAGTTGATTTTTCTACATGAATCCCGAGCAATGACGATTGCCCGGCAAATCCATTTATGTTTAAGGTCCGGTAAACAACAGGAACTCGCATACATGGACCAGACCAGAATCAATCCGGAGGGCGGACAGATCGTCGCCGACGGCGAAATGGATCTGGGCCTGGAAGGTGTGCAGCTCGATCGCGGTCCGGCGACGGAGCTATTCGATCTCGGCCAGCTCGAGGTGCAATGGGATGCCTCTCTGAGCACGCTCTGGACCTATATGACACCCGCGGGACGGCCCAATTTCGATGTGTCCATGCTGCGCGATTTCGAGACCTGGCAGCGCGAGATCGCCCGCATCTACGGCCGCGAGGAAGCCAAGCTCAGCTATCTCGTGCTCGGCTCGCGCTTTCCCGGAGTGTGGAATCTCGGCGGCGATCTCGGCCTTTTCGCCGATTATATTCGCGCCGGCGATCGCCAGGGGCTGATCGATTATGGCGAGGCCTGCACCGGCATCCTGCACCGCAATATCAATCGGCTCGGGCTGCCGATCGTCACCATCGGTCTCGTCCAGGGCCAGGCGCTGGGCGGCGGGTTTGAGGCGCTGCTCTCCTTCAATGTCATCATCGCCGAGGAAAGCGCCAAATTCGGCCTGCCCGAAATCGCCTTCGGACTGTTTCCCGGCATGGGCGCCCATTCGCTGCTCGCCAGGCGGATCGGTATCGCCAAGGCCGAGCAGCTGATCCTCGGCAACCGCAGCTTCACCGCCCGACAGATGCAAGAGGCGGGTCTCGTCCACCGCGTCGTTCCCGATGGCGAAGGCGAGGCCGAAGTGGTCAGGTATATCCAGGAGAATTGCCGACGCCATGCCGGCAACAGCGCGGTCTATGCGGCAAGCAATCAGGTGATGCCGGTGAGCCTCGACGAACTCAACCGGATCGTCGAGATCTGGGCGGATACCGCGCTCAAGCTGCGCGACAAGGATCTAAAGCTGATGGAGCGCCTCGTCCGGGCGCAGACCCGCTTGTCGCAGGGTCTCAATGCAGGTTGATCACCTGCGGACCACGCTCGGCACCGCTATCCGCCTGTTCCAGCCTTAGCCGTTCACGCGCCTGGTCGGCGGTCATCGGCTTGGCGTAATAATAGCCCTGGACGCGGCTGCAGCCGGCATTCTGCACCCGTTCGAGCTGTTCGGCGGTCTCGACGCCTTCGGCAACCGTCGCCACTTCGAGCGATTTGGCGAGTTGGACGACGGCGCGGATGATCTTCTGGTCGGTCGGGCTGTTGGCGATGTTGCTGATGAAGGATTTGTCGATCTTGATGGTGTCGAACTCCCAGCTGCGCAGATAGGTCAGCGAGGAGAAGCCGGTGCCGAAATCGTCGAGGCACAACCGCAGCCCCATCTTCTGGAGCTGGCGCAGCAGCGAATTGACCTGCGGGCTCTCGTCGAGCAGCACGCTTTCGGTGATCTCGAGCTCGAGCCGGCGGGCGACCATACCGGTGTTGACCAGCGTTTCGATGATCTTGACCGGCAGGTTGGGGTTCTTGAGCAGATAGGCCGAGATGTTGACCGATACGTTGACGTTCTCGGGCCATTGCGCGGCGGCAATACAAGCTTTTTCGAGCACCCATTCGGTGATCTTCCCGATCAGTCCCGCATTCTCGGCGACCGGGATGAAGACCGCCGGACTGACATCGCCAAGTTCGGGGTGATGCCAGCGCAACAAGGCCTCGCAGCTCCTCGTCTTGCCGCTGGCGAGATCGACGATCGGCTGGAACAGCAGTTCGAATTCGTTCTTGGCCAGCGCTTCCTGCAGCCCCTGTTCGATCTGGCGGTGCATGAGGAAATCCTCATGCATGAAGAGTTCGAAACCGCGGACGCGCTTTCCGCCGTCCTTCTTGGCATGATAGAGCGCGATGTCGGCGCATTTGAGCATCGCCTCGCTCTGGCAGCCGTGATCGGGCGCGACGGCGAAACCGAGCGACGCGCCGATTTCGATATTCTGATCGTTGACGCTGATCGGCTGGGCGATCGATTCCATGATCTGTTCGCCCAGCGATTGCGCTTCGCCGAGGCCAGAAACCTTCGCCATAATGACGAACTCGTCGCCACCGAAGCGCGCCAGCCAACCACGATCGTTGAGCACCGCCTTGACCCGCTGGGCGGTGACGATCAGAACCTTGTCGCCGGCGAGATGGCCGAGCGTGTCATTGATCGCCTTGAAATGGTCGAGATCCATCCAGATGACGGCGAGTTTTTCGCCCGATCCCTGTTCGATCCGGTCGAGCAATTCGCCGAGCCGCATCTGCATGGCGAGGCGATTGTCGAGACCGGTCAGCATGTCGCTGCGCGCCATCTTCTCGAACCGTTCGGCGACCTCGACCTTTTCCTGCTGTCCCGAAAGCGCCGAATAGACGACCTCGTAGGTCTGCAGCGTGATATCGAACACGCCGAGCGCAAAGATCACAATGATCACGCCGAGGATCCAGAAGACCGGCTCGTTCGTGAGCCATAGGCCTGCCGCCATCGGCATCACGGCAAGCGCCACCTGGCCGAAGGCGATCACCGGCCGGCCCGCATTGCGCGGCGCGACGCCGGCGGCGTAGCCGGTCGCCATCGTCACGGCCAGCAGCTGCAAGGCCATCAGGTCGGTCTGAGTCAGCACGAGGAAGGTCTGTAGGCCGAGCAAAGATGCGTAGAGCCATGCGCCGATCTCGTAGAGCCGTTCCCAGTGAACGCGCATCGTTTCGGCCTCTTCGGCGCCGATCCATTTGTAGATATAGGCGCTGGCGATGCGCAGCAGCCCGACGATATGGATCGCGATCGAGCAGACCAAGAGCACGATGCTGCCCGACATATAGGCGATCGTCGCGGCGACCGTGCTACCGGCGACGGCACCGACGACGAGCGAGGCGGGCGAGGTATAGAGGGTGTTGACCAGCGCCGCCCGAACTTGCTGCGCGAGCGTGCCTTCCGCCGAAGCCAGATGTCTCAGTTTGTTGCCTACCGACGGCATCCAGGTCTCCCATTCACCGATCGGTTTAGTCCGATATAGTTAAGAGTTCGTGCCTTTGGGGGGAGGAAGCGGCTGTTTGCCAGCGGCTTGGCGCCGATCGATTGATTAACCGACGAGCCGGTGTTCCCAGCGCGTGCCGACAATCTCGAGCGTCTTGTCGAAGGGCATCGGCCGGCCGAACAGATAGCCTTGCATCTGGTGACAGCCGAGATCGCGCATGCGGTTGAAATCTTCCGCGGTTTCAATCCCTTCGGCGGTTATCGTCAGGCGGAAGCTGTTGGCGAGCATGACGATCGCCTCGATGATCGAGACGGTCTCCTCGCGCTTCGAGGCTTCGCGCACGAAGCTGTGGTCGATCTTGAGCTTGTGGAACACCGCCTTGTTGAGATAGCCGAGCGAGGAATAGCCGGTGCCGAAATCGTCGAGCGCGATGCCGACGCCGAGGCCGCGCAAACGCTTCAGCACGTCGATCGAATTGCCGGCGCTGCTCATGAAAACGGACTCGGTGACTTCGACCTCGAGACGGCTGGGTGAAATGCGGGCGCGCTTCAAAGCTTCGGCGACCGAATTGGGAAGCGCCGGCAGCACCAGCTGGAGCGGCGAGATATTGACCGCAACGGTAACCTCGTCGGGCCAGTTCGCGGCGTCCATGCAGGCCTGGCGCAGCACCCATTCGCCGAGATCGCCGATGAGGCCGCTTTCCTCGGCGATCGGAATGAACACCGCCGGCGAGATCGGGCCGCGCGTCGGATGCGCCCAGCGCAGCAGGGCCTCGAAGCCGGTCACCCGTTGCGAGCGGGCATCGACGAGCGGCTGATAGAGCAGGCTGAACTGGGTGGTGCCGATCGCCTCGCGCATATCGTGCTCGAGCCGCACGCGTTCCTCCGCCTCGACCTGCATCTGCGGGTCGAAATGGCAGAAGGTGGCACGTCCCTGTGCCTTGGCGTGATAGAGAGCGAGATCGGCTTTGCGCACCAGATCGTCGACCGTATCGCCGTCGATCGGGCCGAAGGCGCAGCCGATCGACAGGCCGATGCGGATCTGGACATTGTCGATCAGATAGGGGTCGCTGACCTTCGCGATCAGCCTGTCGGCGAGCGCCTCGACGCCCTTGCGGCTCTGTCCGTCATTGACGATCACCGCGAATTCGTCGCCGCCGATCCGGCCGACCGTGCCGCGCGTGCCGACCGCGTCGGCGAGCCGCCGCGCGACCGTCTTCAGCACGGCGTCGCCCTTTTGATGGCCGAATGTGTCGTTGACCGGCTTGAAGCCGTCGAGATCGAGGAACAGGATCGCGCAAGGCACGTCGCGCTGTTTGGATTCCTCGAGCGCCTTTTCGAGCAGCGCGCGGATGCGGCTGCGATTGGGCAGGCTCGTCAGCACATCGGCATTGGCGAGATGCTCGAGCCGCTCGTGTGAGGTCTTGGAATCGGTGATGTCGAGTCCGACGCCGCGATAGCCCGCAAAGCTACCGTCGGGACGCAGGATCGGCGACCCCGAAAGCGACATCCAGCGCTTGCCGACGGCGGTCTCGAGCTCGATCTCGAATCTATCGAACCGCTCGCGAAGCGTCAGGATCGATCCGATCCCGGTCTTGCCGCCCAAAGCCGCCGGCAGCGGCTGGCCGAGCAGTTGATAGGTGCCGCGGCCGAGCAATTCGCCCATCCGCGGCGAGACGTAGGTCAGGTTGAGATCGCGATCGATCTGCCAGAGCCAGCCGGCGCCGCGATCCTCATATTCCTTGAGCAGATGGCCGATATCGGCTCGCTTGGCGGCGAGCACGGCGGCGCGGTCGATCTGGCGTCGCCAGGAAAAGCCGAGCAGCATGAAGCCGACAAGGCTGGCCGCCGCGACCGCGAGGAAGATCGCGATCGAGGTGATCGCGTCCATGCCGCTCGCCATCCAGGCGGAAAAGATGAAGCCGACCGCGATCACGCCGATCCACACCGACACCGCGACCGGAATCACGGCGAGCGCGATGCCGCTGACGATCATCACCGCGGCGAGGCCGTCGATCAGCGAATTCTGGAACGGCGCCCCGGCGAGCGCCGCATAGATCGGCATGGTCATCCAGAGCAGCGCGCGCACCGCCGATTCCACCGTCGTCAGCCAGATGTTGCGCTGGGGCTGGGAATCGCCGCGGCGTACCGCCGAGCGCTCCTCGAGCCGCTTGCCGAGCAGGAACGATGTGCCCGCGACGAGCGCCAGCCAGGTCAGCAGGAAGAGCGGCGAGATATACGACCAGGCGATGACGGTGAACAGCGCCGCACAGGCAGTATGGGTGGCAGTCGTGTAGAGCGCGAAGCCCGACAATATGTGGAGCTGCGCCGTGCGGACCTCGCCGTCCGGCGCATGACGCGCCTCGATGCGGTGCGCGGGACCGCGAAGGTCCGCGTCGCGCCGTAAGGCGATCGTCTCGTTTTCTTTTTCGAAGCCGTTGAACATATTGCTCCGCCACCCGCGATGCGCGCCTTTTAATCCCAAAGGCTTTGATCAATAGTTAATGAGCCGGCAGGAGTTCGGCGGGTGGTTGCGGCCAAGAAACGGCTTTCGTGGCGCCGGAATATTTCCTAGGGAATGCGCATCGGACAGCACGGCCTCGCGCCCGGCGCCTTCCCGGCCGTCCTCACACAGACGAGATGGAGCCAAATCATGCGTCATACGCTTTTAACAGCAGCCAGCGCGCTGTCGCTCGCGGCTTGCGCGACGACGATGGAGGAAGATGCCACGATGGCGAGCGAAGCCCCGGCGACCGAGACGGCGCAAGCCGCCGAGCAGCCTTCGGCCAATCCGCTGACCGCCGAGTGGACGGGGCCCTATGAGGGCGTGCCGCCGTGGGACGAGATGCGGCCCGAGCTTTTCCCCGGCGCCTTCGAGGAGGCGATGGACGCCATGCGCGCCGAGATCCAGGCGGTGATCGACAATCCCGAACCGCCGACCTTCGCCAATACCAACGAGGCGGTCGAGCTGGCGGGCGACATGATGAGCCGGGTCCAGCCGATGTTCGGTGTCGCGATGAGCAACCTTTCGAACGAAGAATATCGCGCCGTCCAGCAGGAATGGAGTCCGCGGCTCGCCGAATTCTACCAACAGCTGTTCCTCCAGCCCGAACTCGTCGAGCGCTACCGGACGGTCTACGAGAATCGCGAGACGGCCGATCTGACGCCCGAGCAGCTGCGGCTCGTCGAGCGCGACTATGAGCAGCTGGTGCGTCAGGGCGCGCTGCTCGAGGGCGCCGATCGCGAAAGGCTCACCGAGATCACCACCGAGCTGGCGGGCCTCTACAGCGAATTTTCGAACAAGGTGCTCGCCGACGAGGAGACCTATGTGCTGTTCGACAGCGAGGACGATCTCGCCGGGCTGCCCGACGACTTTATCGGCACCCTGCGCGCCGCCGCCGAGGAACGCGGAATAGAGGGCTGGGCGCTGGTCAACACCCGCTCCTACATGCAGCCCTTCCTGCAATATTCGACGCGGCGCGACCTGCGCGAGCAGGTCTGGCGCGCCTACGTCGATCGCGGCGACAATGGCGGCGAGAACGACACCAACGAGACGATCGAACGCATCCTCGCGCTGCGCGCCGAGCGCGCGCAACTGCTCGGCTTCGAAACCCATGCGCATTACCGGATGGACGACACCATGGCCGAGACGCCCGAAAATGCGAACGATCTGATGATGCGCGTCTGGCCAGCCGCCGTCGCGCGCGTCCGCGAAGAGGTCGCCGACATGCAGGCGATCGCCGATGCCGAGGGCGCCGACATCACGATCGAGCCCTGGGACTATCGCTTTTACGCCGAGAAGGTGCGCCAGGCGCGCTACGATATCGACGAGGCCGAGATCAAACCCTACCTCCAACTGCAGAACATGATCGAAGCCATGTTCTATGCCGCCGGCCGGCTCTACGATCTCGAATTCACCGAGAATACCGGCGAGGTGCCGGTGTTCCATCCCGACGTCCGCAGCTTCGTCGTCACCGATTCGGCGACCGGCGAGAATGTCGGATTGTTCTATCTCGACACCTATGCGCGGACCGGCAAGCGTTCGGGCGCCTGGATGACGACCTACCGCTCGCAGCAGACATTGGGCGGTGAGCAGAATGTGCTGGCCTCGAACAACAACAATTTCACCGAACCGGCGCCGGGCGATGTCGCGCTTATCAGCCTCGACGACGCGCGGACCTTGTTCCACGAATTCGGCCACGCGATCCATTATTTCCTGCAGGACGTCTATTATCCTGGGCTTTCGGGGACGCCGCGCGATTTCGTCGAATATCCGAGCCAGGTGAACGAGAATTGGGTGCTGACCCCCGAAATCCTCAACCGCTTCGCCCGCCATAACGAGACCGGCGAGCCGATGCCGCAGGAGCTGGTCGAGCGGATCGAGGCCAGCGATACCTTCAATGAGGGGTTCTCGACGGTCGAATATCTGCGACCGCAAGGAAGCCTATCGCGCCTTCCGCGGCCGCGATCCGGATGTCGACGCGCTGCTCAGGAAGCGCGGTTTCCCGGTGCCGGGCGAGGAGGCCGGGGACGGCGGGGAGTAGCGCTCGCTCCGAGAGACGGGGTACTAAAAACCTCCCCGGAACGGGGAGGGGGACCGCCGAAGGCGGTGGAGGGCCCCCACGGTCCGGTTGTGCGCAACTGGGGGGACGGGCATCTCGAGCCGCCAGCGAGGCCGCTCGTGGTTCTGGACCCCGGATCAAGTCCGGGGTGACGAAAATCGGGCTAGCGTTGTGCGCGGATCTCGGTGCCGTTTTCGGCGACCAGCACCAGGCTACCGTCGTCCTCGATCGAGAAGCTGCGCAGCCCGCCGAGCGCGGTCAGGAATTCGCTTTCCATCCGGTTCGCCGAGGGATCGAGGCAGGCGCGTCGGGTTGCCGCGATCGGGCCGGTCGAGATGCCCTCGCCGCCGGCTTCGTAACTGCCGGTATAGCGGTTGCAGCCGGTATAGCCCGAAATGCTCCCATCCTCGGCGAAGCGCACGGTCATGCCGAGCGATCCGGCGACCGAGGTATCGTCGACCGAGGTGACCTGCCAGGGCGGCCCGGTGACGAGGCTCGCGGTATCGCCGCCGCAGCCGGTGAAGCCGTCGCCATGGACGGTTACCTTCACCGAGTCGGGATAGGGCCGGCCGCTCATCGAATCGGCGCAATAGGCATGCTCGATCTCGACGATGAAGGGCTGGCCGTCGGCCCGGGCGGCGAAGCGATAGCCATTGGCGGTGGTTTCGGGCGCGGGCCGCGGCGCGGTGGCGCCGGGCGCGTCGAAATGCTCGAACACCATCTGCCCGTCATTGAAGGTGACGTTCCAGAAGGGCTCATTGCCGCCGGCGCGATAGCCGTCCCAACTCGTTTCGCCATGCGCGGTTTCGGCGGGTGCGGGGAGCGCGCCCTCCGCGCCGTCCGATGGACCCCGGCCGTTTTCGGGCGCGGCGTTGGTGCCCGGTTGGGTGCAGGCGGCGAGGCCGAACAGGGCGGCGGAGAGGAGCGGGCTACGCATGGGCGATGTCTGGCAGATTCGCCCGCCCGCTTCAATCTCCGACCGTGAACGATTCGCGTCTTCATTTTCCTTCCATTCACGGGAGGGGCAGGGCTGGGTGCGGAGCGAGCGTGGATGCTGGTCGTCGCCGGAAAGGCATGTGTCCGGCTTCGGAGAGTCGACAAGGGCATCGAGCCCTTGCCGGCTCTTGCCCCACCCCTTGATCCCGTCCCCTGAAGGGGAGGGGAGAGGTTGGGCAATGCGCTGCCCCCGGGGAACTGTTCGCGCGCCCTGTAATTATATTATACAGGAGACGATGCGCGATTCGGGACAACGGGATTCGCGACAACAAGGATGTCCGATGGGTAGCGACAAATCGCGGCGCAATCTCGCGCCACTCGAACTTCATGTGCCGGAGCCCCGATACCGCCCCGGCGACGAGGTCGATTTCAAGGAAATCGAGGTGCCGGCGGCCGGCGAGACGCGCCGCCCGGACATCGGCGACGGCCATGACGATATGCGCGATCTCGCCTATGGCCTGGTTCGCGTGCTCGACGAGGACGGCAATGCGGTCGGCCCCTGGGACCCCAAGCTAGATGCGGAAACCCTGCGCAAGATGCTCGGCGCGATGCAGCTGGTGCGCGCCTACGACCAGCGCATGTTCCGCGCCCAGCGCCAGGGCAAGACCAGCTTCTACATGAAATCGACCGGCGAGGAGGCGGTCGCGGTGGCCGCGACCTTTGCCCTCCAGCGCGACGATATGTGTTTCCCCTCCTACCGCCAGCAGGGCATTCTGATCGCGCGCGACTGGGACCTCGTCGACATGATGAACCAAGTCTATTCGAACAGCGGCGACCGGCTCAAGGGGCGCCAGCTGCCGATCATGTATTCGACCAGGGAAGGCGGCTTCTTCACCATCTCGGGCAATCTCGCGACGCAATATCCCAACGCGGTCGGCTGGGCGATGGCGAGCGCGGCCAAGGGCGATACGCGGATCGCGGCGACCTGGACCGGCGAGGGATCGACCGCCGAGGGCGACTTCCATTCGGCCTGCACCTTCGCTGCGGTTTACAAGGCGCCGGTGATATTGAACGTCGTCAACAACCAGTGGGCGATCTCGAGCTTTGCCGGCTTTGCCGGCGGCGACCAGACGACCTTCGCGGCGCGCGCGGTGGGCTACGGCATCGCGGGGCTGCGCGTCGACGGCAACGATGCGCTGGCGGTCTATGCGGCGACGCAATGGGCCGCCGAACGCGCGCGTACCAACAAGGGGCCGAGCCTGATCGAGCTCTTCACCTATCGCGCCGAGGGTCATTCGACCTCCGACGATCCTTCGCAATATCGCTCGTCGCAGGAGGCCGAAAAATGGCCGCTCGGCGATCCGATCGCGCGGCTTAAGGATCACCTGATCGCGCTCGGCGAATGGGACGAGGAGCGGCAGGAGGAACTCGAGAAGGACTGCACCGAACGGGTGCGGGCGGCGGCCAAGCAATCCGAGAAGCTCGGCATTCTCGGCCACGGCCTCCACCAGCCGCTCGAGACGATGTTCGAGGAGGTGTTCGAGGAGATGCCCTGGCATCTCAAGGAGCAGCTCGATGAGATGCTGGCCGAGAACGAGGCCGCCGACCGGGTGTGCAAGACGCGATGAGCGAGATTCGCCAGATGAACATGATCCAGGCGATCAACAGCGCGCTCGACGTGTCGATGGAGCGCGACGAGAATGTCTGCGTCTTCGGCGAGGATGTCGGCTTCTATGGCGGCGTCTTCCGCGCCACCGCGGGGCTGCAGGAAAAATACGGCAAGACGCGCAGCTTCGACACGCCGATCAACGAATGCGGCATCGTCGGCGTTGCCGTCGGCATGGCAGCTTACGGGCTGAGGCCGGTCGCCGAGATCCAGTTCGCCGATTATATCTATCCGGGGCTCGACCAGATCGTCTCCGAAGCCGCGCGGCTGCGCTATCGCTCGGCCGGCGATTTCACCGCGCCGCTGGTCATCCGCACGCCATCGGGCGGCGGCATCTTCGGCGGCCAGACGCACAGCCAGAGCCCCGAGAGCATCTTCACCCATATTTGCGGCATCAAGACGGTGATCCCCTCGACCCCCTATGACGCCAAGGGGCTGCTGATCGCGGCGATCGAGGATCCGGATCCTGTGGTCTTCTTCGAGCCCAAGCGGATCTATAACGGCCCCTTTGACGGCCATTACGACAATCCCGTGATGCCCTGGACCAAGCACCCGGCGAGCCAGGTGCCCGAGGGCCATTATGCGATCGAGCTCGGCAAGGCGAATATCGTGCGCGAGGGCGGCGATTTGACGATCCTCGCCTATGGCACGATGGTCCATGTCGTACTCGCCGAGGTCGAGGCGATGGGGGTCGATGCCGAAATCATCGATCTGCGCACCCTGCTGCCGCTCGATATCGATACGATCGAGGCATCGGTGAAGAAGACCGGCCGCTGCGTCATCGTTCACGAGGCGACGCGCACTTCGGGCTTCGGCGCCGAGCTGTCGGCGCTGGTCCAGGAGCGCTGCTTCTACCATCTCGAAACCCCGATCCAGCGGGTGACGGGCTTCGACACACCCTATCCGCACAGTTTGGAATGGGCCTATTTCCCGGGGCCGGTCAGGACCCGCCTCGCGATAGAGAAGGCCATGGAGGACGTCAGTGGCGACATTTAAATTCAAGCTGCCCGATATCGGCGAAGGCATAGCCGAGGCCGAGATCGTCGCCTGGCACGTCAAGGTCGGCGACGAGATCGAGGAGGATCAGGGCATCGCCGACATGATGACCGACAAGGCGACGGTCGAGATGGAATCGCCGGTCGCCGGCAAGATCGTCGAATTGAACGGCGAGGTCGGCGAGATGTTGGCGATCGGATCGGTGCTGGCGGTGATCGAAACCGACGAGTTGCCCGACGAGGAGGAACTCGCCGCCGAGGCCGCGGTCGCCGAGAAGGTCAAGGCGCAGGTCGAGGAAAAGCCTGGCGGAAAGGGGCCGTCGGCGCCCGAGATCGCCGAATTCCAGCCCGACACCGGCGCCCCCGAGCCGGCCGCGCCAGAGCCCGACGTCGGGGCGGAGGAAGCGGCATCCGCTCCGCCGCCCCCGAGCAGCCCGTCCGCTCCGATCCTCGCCTCGCCGGCGGTGCGCAAGCGCGCCCGCGAGCTCGGCGTCGACCTGTCCGAGGTCAAGCCGCAGCAGGGCGATCGCGTCCGCCATGCCGATCTCGACGCCTTTCTCAGCTACAATGCGGGGCAGGGCTATGGGGCGCCGGGCGCCTCGCGCAAGCGTGCCGACGAGGAGATCAAGGTGATCGGCCTCAGGCGCCGGATCGCCGAGAATATGGCGGCCGCCAAACGCAACATCCCGCATTTCACCTATGTCGAGGAGATCGACGTCACGGCGCTCGAGGATATGCGCGCCGACCTCAACGAGACGCGTGGGCAGAGGCCCAAGCTCACCGTGCTGCCCTTCATCATCGTCGCGGTCTGCCGGGCGCTGCCCGATTTCCCGATGATCAACGCGACCTATGATGATGAGGGCGGCAAAGTGACGCGCCACGGATCGGTCCATCTCGGCATGGCGACGCAGACCGATAACGGGTTGATGGTCCCCGTCATCCGCGACGCGCAGGACCGCAATGTCTGGCAGCTCGCCCGCGAGATCGGGCGGCTTTCCGAGGCGGCGAGGAGCGGCAAGGCGAAGAGCGAGGAGATGTCGGGCGGCACCTTGACCCTGACCTCGCTGGGGCCATTGGGCGGCATCGCGACGACGCCGGTGATCAACCGGCCCGAGGTCGCCATCATCGGCCCCAACAAGATCGTCGAGCGTCCGGCGATCGAAGATGGCGAGCTCGTCATCGCCAAGCTGATGAACCTCTCGATCAGCTGCGACCACCGCGTCGTCGACGGCTACGACGCCGCGAGCTTCGTCCAGGCGCTCAAAAAGCTGCTGGAGACGCCGGTGCTGCTGTTCTCGGATTGAGGGCGATGCGGCGAGGAGGCTGGCGCACACGACAGGATAATGAGCGACGGCGAGCTTCCCAGGCTTCTCGCTGAATTATATCATATTAAAACGCTAGTGGCGCATAAAGTTTCAAATTGAGGATAGGGGTCACTTCTTTGGTTGCCTGGCTTTTTCCTTTTGAAGCTGTCTGAGCCGTTGATAGGCCATAGCCGCGTGGCGCGGCGGCGGGCCATACGGATCTAGAAAGCGTTCTACGGAATCCAGTTCCTCGGCGGTGTCGATTGCGCTGTGCATCAGCGCGATACGTTCGTTGAGAGTCATGGCCGGATTCCCGTTGCAGGCGTCCTTCGATTTCGGGTTGGTGATTTTGCCGTTAAGCAGGATTCGTCTCCGTTGTGATGGAGGGAAGTTTGGACCAGTATGGGCGAAGTTCGACCGGGCGGCCGGATGCATGGATGACCTGAAGCTGAGGCTTGAGGATGCCCGCTGGTATTTGATCTTGGCGGCTGAGGGCAGCATTCGCGGGGCCGCAGATGCGCTTTCGATTCCCGTAAGTACCCTCCGATACCGACTGGATCGGCTGGAGAATATGGCCGGCGGCCCGCTATTCTGGCGGCGCCAGGGCGGGGTCGAGCTGACCCCCGCCGGAGCGAGGATGCGCAGGCTGATGCAGAAGGTAATGGACGCGGCCAAAGGTGGGATCGGTGACGCGCAGGAGGTGCTCACCCATCCCGGCCAGTTGACCATCTCAGCGGGCGAAGCGGTCGGCGCGGTCTGGCTGTCGCCTCTGTTCAGCACGCTTCAGGCGCAACTCCCCCAATTGGTTGTCTCGCTGCACTGCGATTATGATCTCGCGCATGCCCACAGCGACCGGGCCGATGTCGGTTTGACCTACATCCAGCCGTCCGATCCGGACCTGATTGTCGCGCGCATCGGGACACTGCACATGCGATGCTATGGTACGGAGCGATATTTCCGAAAGCACGGCGTTCCAAAAAAGCCCGAAGATTTGCGGGACCATCATTTCATCGAACAGGTCGCACCGGGTTTCAACTCCCAGCTGCGCGAGTTTTTCATCGGCAAGGCCGGCGGCGATTCCTTCATTCGCTTTCGCACGAATTCCAGCCTGGCGCATTATTATGCGGTCAGCGCCGGCCGCGGCATCGGCTTTATGCCGACATACATTTCACACCTGACCGATCACCTGCGGATGGTCGATCTCGGCGTGCCCATCAAGTTTGACATGCAGTATTTTTATCATCGCGAAGCGAAGCATAGCCCCGTCATTCGTACGGCGATCGACTGGCTCAAGGCCGCATTCGACCCGCAAGTCTATCCCTATTTTGCTGATGAGTTCGTCCACCCGGATGAATGCCGGAGCGTAGCGCCCGAGAGCAACGTCGTGGCTCTGTTTCCGTCTCAAGGACCTCGCAAATAGCACGAGATTTCATTTACAAGACCGTATGGCGCACCCGACAGGATTCGAACCTGTGGCCTCTGCCTTCGGAGGGCAGCGCTCTATCCAGCTGAGCTACGGGTGCCAAACACGATTGCGCGCGAAGCGCCTAGCAGGGTGCGCGCGCCGCCGCTAGCCCCTAGCCGTTCGGAAGCTCGACCGGGACGAAGGCGCCGAGGCCGCAGCGCGGGCCGTTCGCCCCGGCGCTGATCGGCTGGCGCAGCACGGTGATGATATCGGTCGAACACAGCCGGCTCAGGCTCGTCTCGTAGGCGAAGCTGCGCTCGGCGCGGAGGCCGGGGCACGGCGCGGGCAGGGTGTTGCGGTAGGTCTCGCCGCCGACCATCTCGAAATCGATCGTGCGGTCGTCGCGGACGATCGTGTCGCGAATGCGGGTGAGGGAAACGCAGCTTTCGGCCTCGCCGACGACGCGGGCTTGCTCCCAGGGCTCGATTTCGTCCTCGAGCGCGCTCTGCTGGGCGGCGCAGCCGGCAAGCGCGATAGCCAGAGCGGCGAAGGCGAATATTCGGGGCATGGGCATGGCGGGTTCCTCTCCTCAATCCAACACCGTCTCGGCGGCCTTGGTTCCGCGCGGCGCCGGCGTCTTGGGCTTGTAGCGGCACAGATCGGCGACCGGGCAGCGCCAGCATTCGGGCGTACGCGCCTTGCAGACATAGCGGCCATGGAGGATCAGCCAGTGATGGGCGTGGCGTTTGAAATCGGCCGGCGTCACCTTTTCGAGCTTCTGCTCAACCGCCAGCGGCGTCTTGCCCGGGGCGAGGCCGGTGCGGTTCGAGACGCGGAAGATATGGGTGTCGACGGCGATCGTCTCCTCGCCGAATGCGACATTCATGACGACGTTGGCGGTCTTGCGGCCGACCCCGGCGAGCTTTTCGAGCTCGGCGCGCGTCCGCGGCACCTCGCCGCCATGCTCCTCGAGGAGCATCCGCGCGGTCAGAATCACATTCTTCGCCTTGGTGTTGTAGAGGCCGATCGTCCGGATATGCTCCTTCAGTCCCTGCTCGCCGAGTTCGAGCATCGCCTGCGGCGTCGTCACCCGCTTGAACAATTCTTTCGTCGCCCGGTTGACCCCGACATCGGTCGCCTGCGCCGACAAAGCGACGGCGACCAGCAGCGTATAGGGATTGACGTAATCGAGCTCGGTCTCGGGCTCCTCGATCGCCTCGCTCAGCCGGTGATAGAATTCATAGACCTCGGCTTTTTTCATGACTCAGAGTTCGAGCACATCGGCCATCGCATACCGCCCCGGCTTCTGCTCCGCCAACCACACCGCAGCGCGGATCGCGCCGCGGGCAAAGATTTCGCGGCTTTCGGCGCGGTGGGCGAGTTCCAATCGTTCGCCTTCGCCGGCGAAAATGACCGTATGCTCGCCGGCGACCGATCCGCCGCGCAGCGAGGCGAAGCCGATCGCGCCCTCGGTGCGTTCGCAATCGAGCCCGGCGCGGCCTTGCTCGGCGACCTCGCCGAGCGTCGTCCCGCGCCCTTCGGCCGCCGCTTCGCCGAGCAGCAGCGCGGTGCCCGAGGGCGCGTCCTTCTTGTGCCGGTGATGCATCTCGGCGATCTCGATGTCCCACTCCTCGCCGAGCCGCGCCGCCGCCTCGCGCACCAGATGGGCGAGCAGATTGACGCCGAGCGATGTGTTGGCGGCCTGCAGCACGGCGATCTTCCCGGCGGCCTCGTCGAGCAGCGTCTGGTGCGCTTGCGACAGGCCGGTGGTGCCGACCAGCATCGGGGTCCCGGCCGTGCGCGCCGCCGCGAGGTGCGCTTCGAGCGCGTCGGGCGCCGAGAAATCGACGAGCACGTCGCAGCGGCGCGCCAGCTCTTCCGGGCTTCCCTCGCGGCCGATGCCGCCGGCGCATCGGGCCGCGCGCTCGCTGTCGAGCAGCGCCGCGATCGCCCGGCCCATGCGCCCTTCGCTGCCCAATATGCCGATGCCCGTCATGATGCCCTCGCGCTAAAGTTCCCGCCTGGTTGACGCGATGTGCGCCCCTCCGCCGCCGTCGCGTGGATAAGTTCGCGCCCGCTTGACGCGATGGCGCGGCCGATCCGCCCTTGGCTGCCCTGAATGCCGGGGCGCGTCATGAATTCCTGCCCCGACTGGCGGGTTTTCGCGATCTTCAAAATGGCGGCCGGGCGTTTCATCGCCTCCTGCATGACAGACAAAATCCTACATTGACAGCCCCGGTTGCGATGGATCGGCCAGCCCCTATTGAGGACCGATGACCGATATTCGCAACATCGTCGTGCTGACCGGCGCGGGCATCTCGGCCGAAAGCGGCGTGCCGACCTTTCGCGGGCCCGACGGGCTGTGGGAGGGGCATCGGGTCGAGGATGTGGCGACGCCCGAAGCCTTCCGCCGCGACCCCGATCTCGTGCTCGATTTCTACGACAAGCGCCGCGCCGCTCTCGCCACGGTCGAGCCGAACGCCGCGCATACGGCGCTGGGACGGCTCGACGCGGCGTGGGAGGGCGCGCTGCTGATCGTCACCCAGAATGTCGACGATCTGCATGAGCGCGGCGGCGCCGGGCGGCTGCTGCATATGCATGGCGAGCTGAAGTCGGGCTGGTGCCTGTACTGCGATCGACGAATGCCTTTCGACGGGACGATGCGCTCGCGGCCGGCTTGCCCGTCCTGCGGCGAAGCGGGGCGGATCCGCCCCGACGTCGTCGTCTATCCGGCCGCGGGCTTCGTCCAGACCGCGAAATATTGCGGCGCGCGCACGCTCGAACTCAATCTCGATCCGAGCGAGGGCAGCCATTTGTTCGATGAGAGCCGGATGGGGCCGGCCGGCGAGCTGGTGCCGGCGTGGGTCGAGGAGGTGCTGGCGGGACGATGATCGGTCGTATCGTTGAGAGCATCCTTACCCCGTTCGCCCTGAGCTTGTCGAAGGGCTGCCTTTCCTGGGTCCGAGCGAAAGAAGGACGGGGCTTCGACAGGCTCAGCCCGAACGGACTTGGATGATTGCCCTACTGATCCTCGCACTGGCGCTCGCGATGGACGCCTTCGCGGTGTCGCTGGCGCAGGGCGCGGCGGGGCGGATGCGGCTCGGGCAGGCGGCGGCGATGGCGCTGATATTCGGCGCGGCCCAGGGCCTGATGCCGCTGCTTGGCTGGGCGCTCGGCGCGGCCTTCGGCAGCTGGTTCGAGCGTATCGATCACTGGATCGCCTTCGCCATCCTCTCGCTGCTCGGCCTCAACATGATCCGGCAATCGCGCCACGACATGCGGCCCGCGCCGGCGCTTGCCGGCTGGCCGCTTTTCGCCGCGGCGATCGCGACGAGCATCGATGCGGCCGCGGCCGGAGTCACGCTGCCTTTGCTCGGCCTGCCGATCGCCACGGCCTGCGCGACGATCGGCGCGGTGACGGCGGTGCTGTGTTTTGCCGGAGCGCTCGGCGGTGGGCGCATCGGCCGCGGGCTCGGCGGGCGCGCCGAGCTGATCGGCGGCATCGTGCTGATCGGCCTCGGCGTGAAGATCCTCGTCGAGCATTTGGCGGCCTGAGCGCCTCTTGTAATATTATGTAATACACCATACACCGCGCATATGGGCAACACATCCATTCGACTCGGCGAACATTTTACCGGCTTCGTGCGCGAGCGCGTGTCGGAAGGCCGCTATGGCTCGGTGAGCGAGGTCGTGCGTGAGGGGCTGCGGCTGCTCGAAGAGCGCGAGGCGAGGCTGAAGGCGCTGCAACGGGCGCTCGAGCAAGGCCTCGATAGCGGCGTCGCCGAGGATTTCGAATTCGATAGCTGGCTGGAAGGACGAAATCGCGCGGACCGTCGCGATGAAGCGGCTTAGATATTCGCGCAAGGCCGTCGGCGATCTCGATGAAATCTGGGACTATACGAAGCGCTCCTGGGGCCGCGAGCAGGCCAACCTCTATACCTCGAATATCGACGCGGCCTGCCGCGCGCTCGCTTCGGGCGAGGCGCGATCGATGCGGGTCGAATTGGGCGCCAACACCTTCGAGCGCGTTCGTTGCGCATCCCACGCGATTTTCGCCGTGGAAGAAGCCGAGGTCATGCTCGTCGTGCGGATATTGCATCTGCGCCAGGACATCGAAGCGCATCTCGGCGATTCCGGCTGATCGCCGGGACGTCACTCGACCCAATCGAGCCCGATCTCCTCGAACAGCCCGCGATCCTCGTCCCATTTCTGTTTGACCTTCACATGCAGGAACAGATGGACCTTGCGGCCGAGCATCTCGCCGAGCTCCCGCCGCGCGGCCTCGCCGATCGATTTGACGCGCGATCCGCCCTTGCCGAGGATGATCGCCTTCTGGGTCGGGCGGGCGACGTAGATCTGCTGGTGGATCGCCACCGATCCGTCCTTGCGCTCGTCATATTTCTCGGTCGCCACCGCGCTCGCATAGGGCAGCTCCTCGCGCAGCTGGAGATAGAGCTGTTCGCGCGTCACCTCCGCGGCGAGCAGCCGCTGGCTGGCGTCCGAGACCTGGTCTTCGGGAAAATGCCAGGGACCTTCGGGCATGCGTGCCGCGAGCGCCGATTTGAGGTCGTCCACGCCGTCGCCGGTGGTCGCCGAGATCATGAAAATATCGGTCGGCGCGAGCAAAGCGTCGAGACCGGCCGCAAGCTGTAGCAGCTCGTCCTTTTTCGCGACATCGACCTTGTTGAGGATCAGGATCTTGGGCTCGGAGCGGGCGCGCAGCTGCTCGACCATCGGCTCGATATCGGCCTTGAGCCCGGCTTTGGCATCGACGATCAGCGCGATCGTGTCGGCCTCGGCGGCGCCGCTCCAGGCCGCCGCGACCATCGCCCGGTCGAGCCGGCGGCGCGGCGCGAAGATGCCCGGCGTATCGATCAGGATGATCTGCGTCTCTCCCTCCATCGCGATGCCCATCAGCCGGCTGCGCGTGGTCTGCGCCTTGGGGCTGGTGATCGCGACCTTCTGCCCGACCAGCGCGTTGACGAGCGTCGACTTGCCGGCATTGGGCGCGCCGACGATGGCGACGAAGCCGCAGCGGGGGGAGGCTTTATTCATCCGTTCGCCCTGAGCTTGTCGAAGGGCTGACTTTCTTCTTCTTGGCCAGCATAGATATCGCCTCCCAGTCGCCGCGAATCAGCGCGAGCTTCTTAACCTTGCTCCAACCCTTGATCCGGCGTTCCATCTCAAGGGCCTCGTATCGTGTCGGGCAGGTTTCAGACCAAACGAGCGAGGCCGGCCAATGGTCCCGAACAAATCCGCAAATCGCGCCGCTCTCATATTCTGCCATTCGACGCTCGAGATTGTCGGTATGGCCGACGTAGAAATAGCCGCCACGGCAATGGAGCATATAGGTCCAGAAGCTCATTGGGCGAGATAAGAAGGAAAGCAGGGCTTCGACAAGCTCAGCCCGAACGGGGATTTTTCAGCTTCGCGAGCAGGGCGTGCGCGGCGGCGGTTTCGGCTTCCTGTTTCGATGCGCCCTCGGCTTGCGCGGATCCGGTGCCGGCGATCTCGGCGGTGACGGTGAAGCGCGGTTCGTGGTGGGGTCCGGTTTCGCCGGTGATGCGGTAGACCGGCGGCGGCGCGTCGTTCGCCGCGGCCCATTCCTGGAGCGCGCTCTTGGGGTGCTGCGGCGCCATGCCCATCTCGTCGACGCGCTCGGCCCACAGGCGGCGGATCGCGTCGCGCGCGGCATCGAAGCCGGCATCGAGGAACAGCGCGCCGATCAGCGCCTCGACGACGTCGCCGAGCACATTGTCGCTGTCGCCGGCGCCGTCGCTCGTCGCCTGCTTGCCGAATCGGATATGCGCGACGAGGCCGATATCGCGGCCGATCAGGGCGCAGATCTTGCGCGAGACGAGGCTTGCGAGGCGCTGATTGAGCAGCCCCTCGGGCTCGCCCGGATGGCGCTCATAGAGCCAGTCGGCGATCACCAGCCCGAGCACCCGGTCGCCGAGAAATTCTAGCCGCTGGTAGGTTTTATCGGCGCCGGTGCTCGGATGGGTGAGCGCGTGTTCGTAGAGCCGCGGATCGCCGGGCTGGCGGCCGAGCGTCGCTTCGATCCAGCCGGAAAGCGCTTTATCCATCCGCCGTATCCATCAGAAGCTCTCGCCGATCCGGTTCCATCGCGTGGCGGTAAACCAGCTCGCCGGGTTCCACCAGCTTGCCGTGCCGTCGCTCGACCAGAAGACGACCAGCGCCTTGCCGACGAGATATTGCTCGGGCACGATGCCGACGCCGCCGCCGCGCCGCGCCTCGAAGCGGCTGTCGGCGCTGCGGTCGCGATCGTCGCCGAGCAGGAAATATCCGCCTTCGGGGACGGTGACCTCGGCGAAATCGTCGGCCGGCACGTCGCCGGCATCGAGCACCGTGTAGCTGCGGCCGCCGGGCAAAGTCTCGCGATAGCGCGGCGTGCGGCAGACCGGGCGGCCCTCGGCGTCCTCGTCGGGCATCAGTTCGCGTCCCGGACCGGGGCGGCAGTCGCCGGCTTCCTCGAGCGGCTCGAGGAAATCGGCGATGCGGGTGCGCGGGACGGGCTCGCCATTGAGGATGACCCGGCCGCCCTCGACCGCGACCCGGTCTCCGGGCAGGCCGATGACGCGTTTGACATAGGCTATGGCGGGGTCGGCGGGGGCGCGGAAGACGACGATGTCGCCGCGCGCCGGGCGGTCCTCGCCGATCCGGCCGTCGAAGAGCGCTGGCGAAAAGGGGAGGCTGTAGCGCGAATAACCGTAGCTCCATTTGGCGGTGAACAGATAATCGCCGACCATCAGCGTCGGCGTCATCGAGCGCGAGGGGATCGAGAAGGGCGCGATGACGAAGCTGCGCAGCGCCAGCGCGAGCAGCACGAAGACCAGCAGGAAGCGCAGCCACTCCCATAGCG